>CAZNIX010000375.1:0-5084 GCA_964573125.1 uncultured Thermoanaerobaculia bacterium | reverse complement strand
CCGGTCCGCGCCGCCACCGGAGCCGGCGCCGTCGCCACCCGCGCCGTCGCTCGGCCGGCCCGCGTCGACGCCGCCGGGGCGTGCGCCGTTCACGCCGTCGAGCGCCAGCGCGCGCACCCGCCCCAGGTAGTCGAAGAGGGTCCGGCGGTCGGGCAGCGGCAGGCGGTCGCGCGTCGGGCGCGGGTTGCGCGTGGGATCGAACATCTCGGCATAGCCCTGCGCGAGCGGCGCCGCGCCGGTCAGCTCGCCGAGCAGCCAGATCTCCTCGAAGTTGCCGACGTGGCCGAGGTCCCAGACGATCGGCGACAGGATCGGGACGTGCTGGCGGCGCAGGGTCGCCCAGTCGAGCGGCGCGACCAGCGCGAGCGTGCGCTCGCGGACGGCGTCGAGACGGCTGCGGACGGACGCCGGGTCGATGGACATGGGGTCGCCGGGGTGGGGGTGAACGGGCCGTCCGGCCCGGCCGCGAAGTGTTTCAGCTCCCGACGGATTCTGCAAGGGGGCGCCGGCGGGGCGCCGGCGCGCCGTGGCGCCGCGCGGCGCGAGCCGCCGTTCAGCCGCGCGCCGAGCGCGTGCGCAGGCGGCGATCCGGCCGCTCGCCTCGCGCGGGACCGCCGCCCCTCACCGCTTGCCGTAGATCGCGACGCCGTAGTAGCAGTAGGACTCGCTGCAGTTCGCCATCACGACCTCGAGATCGAAGCGCCCGGTCCACGACGGCGTCACCTCGACGTTCGGGAAGTCGTCGCTCGCCAGGTCCTCGTCGATGACGTTGCCGTTCTCGTCCTTGAGCCGGAGGTCGAGATCGTCGCAGTCGGTGTCGCAGACCCCGATCACGACGTACTCGACGTCGGCCTCGAGCTGGAAGTCGATGGCGTCGGTGGCCCCGGGCTCGAGGCGGTCGATGGAGGGATCGTGCGTCTCGGTGTAGCCCTGCGCCGTATAGATCCCGCCGTTGGCGAGGAGCTGGCCCTCGATCTGGTCGCGGAACCGCTGGTCGCCGTCGGCGGCGGGCGGCTCGGCCCCGCCGTCCGGCTGGTCGGACAGCGGCTCCTCCGTCTCGGTGGACGGGATCTCGTCGGCGTCCCCGTCGAGCCGCGGGATGACGATGGCCGCGACCACGGCCAGCACCACCAGCACCAGGTAGCCGGCCGCGCCGCAGCCGAGGACGACCCAGAGTGCCTTGGGCGGCCCCTTCTTGACCGGCGGCGGCGCGGCCGGCGGCACCGCCGGCCCGGACTGCGCCGGCGGAGTCGGGGGGCCGGGGTCCGCCGGCCCGGCGCCGGAGGCGTGCGGGAGCGCCGCGAGCGGGGGAGCGGCCGCAACGGCGTGCGGGTCGGGGCCGGGCTCGTGCGGGCGGTGGTCGGTGGGCATCGCGGCGCCTCCCTGTGCGCCACGTCGTTGCCCGGGTCGCGGCCGAAGGCCGCCTCGCGGCGCCGGCCGGCATTCCGCCGCCGGCGCGCCGCACCAGGTCGCAGCACCGAGCAGACGACAGGCGAGAAACGGTGTTGGAAGTCTACTCTGAATCGAATCCGCTCCCGCAAGGGGGCGCGCCGCGAGCGCGCCGCGGCGGGCCGCCGGGCCGCCGGCCGGTGGGGGTCGGGTACGATCCGTCGCCAGGAGGAACCACCGATGCGACGCGAACGGGTACGCTTCCCGGGATCGCTGGGCGGCGAGCTGGTCGGGCGGCTGGAGCGGCCGGACGGGGAGCCGCACGCCTATGCCCTCTTCGCCCACTGCTTCACCTGCGGCAAGGACATCAAGGCCGCGGGCTGGATCAGCCGGGCGCTGGTCGAGCGCGGCTTCGGCGTGCTGCGCTTCGACTTCACCGGCATCGGTGAGAGCGAGGGCGACTTCGCCGAGACCGACTTCCACTCCAACCTCGACGACCTGGTCGCCGCGGGCGACTTCCTGCGCAGCCGCTACCGCGCGCCGGCGCTGCTCGCCGGCCACAGCCTGGGCGGCGCGGCGATGCTCGCCGCGGCGTCGGCGTTCCCGGAGGCGGCGGCGGTGGCGACGATCGGCGCGCCGGCCGACACCGTCCACCTGCGCGCGACCCTGGCGGCGAAGGCGCAAGAGGAGCTGGAGCGCGACGGCGTCGCCGAGGTCGACCTCGGCGGCGCGCGCCCGGTGCGCGTGGGCAAGGAGCTGTTCGACGACCTCGAAGAGGACCACCTGAGCGCGGCGATCGCCGGCCTCGACAAGGCGCTCGTCGTCTGCCACTCGCCGGCCGACGCCGTGGTCGGCATCGACCACGGCGAGCGCATCTTCGCGGCGGCGAAGCACCCGAAGAGCTTCGTCGCGCTCGACGGCGCCCACCACCTGCTGTGGGACGAGCGCGACGCGCGCTGGATCGGCGAGCTGCTCGCCTCGTGGGCCGGGCGCTACGTCGAGGGCGCGGACGCCGCGGTAGGTGCGGCCGCCGGGCCGTCTGCGGCCGCCGGGTCCGAGGCGACGGCGGCTCCGGCTGCCGGGCCATCCGCGGCTGCCGGGTCGGAGGCGGCCGCAGCCCCGGCCGGCGCGCCCGAGGGGCAGGTGGTCGTCACCGGCGGCCCGCGCGGCTACGCCCAGGAGATCGTCGCCGGCGAGCACGTTCTCCGCGCCGACGAGCCGGCCGAGTACGGCGGCACCGACACCGGCCCCAGCCCCTACGGCCTGCTGCTCGCCGCGCTCGGGAGCTGCACCTCGATGACCCTGCGCATGTATGCCGACCGCAAGCAGTGGCCGCTCGCCGGCGTGCGGGTGGCGCTCGACCACGCGAAGATCCACGCTCAGGACTGCGCCGACTGCGAAACCCGGGAAGGGAAGATCGACCGCATCGACCGCCGCATCCGGCTCGAGGGCGGCCTCGACGAGGAGCAGCGCGCGCGGCTGCTCGAGATCGCCGACAAGTGCCCGGTCCACCGCACGCTCGAGGGCGAGATCGAGATCAGGTCGGCGCTCGAGTAGCGACCGCCGCCCGCCGGGGGTCACGCCGGCGTCCCCGCTTCAGGACACCGCGGCCGGTGGCCGCACCCGCCGCACTGCGCAGAACCCGCGATCCCACGGGCTTTTTCGGCCGCCGCCCCGGGCTGGCACGGATCGTGGTCCAGAGGGACCCGCGAAAGGAGGCCCGGTGATGAACAAGACGCTCGCCGCGCTCGTCCTCGGGGCCACGATGATGATCCCGCCGGGGCTGGTGCCGGCCGCCGAGGCCGACGACCTCGAGTGGGTCTTCGGCGCCAGCTTCCGGATCGGCGGCGCCTACTTCAACCTCGGCTACTTCCCCGCGCCGCACGCCCACTACGCGCCGGTCTACTACTACCGGACCCGGGCGCCGCTGCACCACCGCGGCTACGCCTGCCACGACCGCTGCTACCACCGCGGGGGCTACGCCTACCACCACGCCTCCTGCCCGCTCGTCTCCCGGCACTTCCGCCACCACCGCTTCGAACCGCGGGCCGTCTTCGTCCGCTACGCACCGCCGTTCCGCACCTACGACCGCTACGACGACGGCCCGCGTTACCGCCGCGACCACGACCGCGGGCGCTACGACCGCCGGGACCACGACCGCGGGCGCCACGACCGCCGGCACTACGACCGCGGCCGCTACGACCGCCGGGACCACGACCGCAAGGACTACGACCGCGGCTACCGCCGCGGCGACGACGACCGCGGCCGGCATCACCGTCACGACCGGGGGCGCGGCCGCGGCCACCACCGCGACCGCGACCGGGACGACGACTGACGCCGGCTCCGGAGTAGAGGACGTCTCTCTCCTCCACTCCTCCTCCAGGCCGGGGCGCGACCTTCGCCCCCTTCCGCGCCCCGGCCGCCTTTTTTCCCGCCCCCTTCCCTCCGCCACGCCCCCGCAGTCCGGGGGGCGCCCGCCCTATAATCGATGCCCGTGAGCACCGCCGCCGCCGAGGTCGAGCCCGTCGTCCGCCCGCGGCCCGAGCACCCGATCTCCCGCAGCAGCATTTCGGAAAACACCCTCAAGGTCCTCTACCGGCTGCACAAGACGGGCTACAAGGCCTACCTGTGCGGGGGCGGCGTCCGGGACCTCCTGCTCGGCCGCCGGCCCAAGGACTTCGACGTCGCCACCGACGCCCGGCCGGAGCAGATCCGGCGGGTGTTCCGCAACTCGCGGGTGATCGGCCGCCGCTTCCGGCTGGTCCACGTCTTCTTCGGCGACGAGATCGTCGAGGTCGCGACCTTCCGCCGCGAGCCGCCGCCGGAGGAGCAGGCGGGCGCGGACGAGGAGGAGCTGCTGATCACCTCCGACAACACCTACGGCACCCCGCGCGAGGACGCGTTCCGCCGCGACTTCACGGTCAACGCGCTGTTCTACGACATCGCCGACTTCTCGGTCATCGACTACGTCGGCGGCCTCGCCGACCTCGACCACCGCGTGATCCGCGCGATCGGCGACCCCGACGTGCGCTTCCAGGAGGACCCGGTGCGGATGCTGCGCGCCTGCGAGTTCGCGGGCCGGCTCGGCTTCCGCATCGAGCCGCGCACCCAGGAGGCGACCCACCGCCAGCGCCGGGAGCTGGACAAGGCGTCGCCGGCGCGGCTGACCGAGGAGCTGGTCCAGCTCCTCCGCTGCGGCCACGCCGGGCGCGCGTTCCAGTGGCTGCACGACCTCGGCCTGCTCGAGGTGCTGCTCCCCGAGGCCTACGCGATGGTCGCGGCGAGCGAGCGCGGGCTGGGCGACTACGGCCAGGTGCTGCCGGCGATCGACGCCCTGGTCGCCGAGGAGCGGACGCCGGCCGACACCGCGCTGCTCGCGGCCCTGCTGCTCCCCTCGGTGCTGCTGCGCCGGCTCGACGTCGAGGCGCTCGACCAGCGGCCGATGAGCCGCGCCGCGCTCGCCACGCTGGTCTCCGAGGTGGTCACGCCGCTGTTTGCGCGCTTCACGCTGTCGCGCGACCGCGCGACCCGGGTCGAGCGCGCGCTGACCGGCTTTCTGCGCCTGTGCGAGCCCGGCTGGACGGTTGCCGAGCGGGTGCGCTTCGCGCGCCGGCCGTTCTTCGCCGACGCGGTGACCCTGTTCGAGACCATGACCCGCGCCACCCGCGGCGGCGCCGAGGCGCTCGAGGTCTGGC
>CAZNIX010000374.1:0-5118 GCA_964573125.1 uncultured Thermoanaerobaculia bacterium | reverse complement strand
CGCCGGCGGCGGCGAGCGCCGCCTCGACCGCCCGGCGCAGCGCCTCGCCGTTGAACCACTGCTCGGCCGGCAGCGAGCGCTCGACGTGCTGGACCAGGCCGGGCGCCGGCGGCGGCGCTCCGGGCGGCCAGCGCGCACCCGCCGGGTAGAGGAGGAAGAGGTCCCAGCCCGGCTCCCCCTCCGGCAGGCCGACCACGCGGCCGAGCGCCTCGGCGAGGTCGTGGCGCGGGGTCCACCAGTGACGCGACCGCGGGTCGGCGAGGAACACGGTCGCCCGCTCGGCGTCCGCGCGCTCCTCCTCCCCGAGCATCGGCCCCCACACCACGTAGGCGGCCAGGCGGGGATCGTCGAGCGCGTCGAGCACGTAGCGCTGCACCACCCGGGCGCTGTTCAGGCAGACGCCGCAGGTCGGCGACAGCGTGAGCAGCAGCCGCACCCGCTCGCGGTCGGCGTCGAACGCGGCCGCCAGCTCCGCGCCGCCGGGCGAGAGATCGGTGAGCGCGGGCGGCGCTCCCCAGTCGAGCCGCTCGCCGCCCGGCTCGCCGGTGCGCCGGAGGCGGAACGAGGCGTCGCGCGTGCCGCGCTCGAGCCAGCCGTGGAACCGGCCGGAGATCTCCTCGCCGTCGTCGCCGAGCGTGCCCCGGAAGGTGTAGACCGCCGAGCCACCGTGGCCCTGGACCGGCATGTCGAACGCGACCGCGGAGCCGTCGAGGCGGACGTCCTGGAGCGGCCGGTACTCGATCTTGGCCACCGGCACGTCGATCGTGCCCGCGAGCGCGCCGTCGGCGGTCTCGCCGAGCTCGACCAGGAACTCGATCTCCAGCTCGGCCGGCACGTAGACGATGGTGCCGGCCCAGACCCCGTCGAGCACCGAGCCGGCCGCCGCGGGCGCGGCCGGGAGGGCCACGGCCACCGCCGCGGCGAGCGCGCACGCGACGCCCGGAATCCGGCGGCCGGCGGCGCGAGGCCGCGCGCCGGCGGTATGCCCATGCACACGGGTGCCCACTTGGCTCTCAGTGCCACGGGCTCCCCAAGCCGGGACACGACCGCGGCGCCCGCCGGCGGCCGGCTCGCGCTGCCCGGACCGCGACCGCAGACACCCCCGCCCCGACCGGCCGAAAGACGGCTAGACTCTTGCCGTCGCCGGTCCGTACGCCCCGCCGGCGGCTCGCGATGACGTCCGACCCGCTCGAAGAACCGGGCGCCGGCACCCGCGCCGCCTTCGACGACGCGTTCGACCGCGCCGTCCGCCTGGCCCGGGACGGGCTCTCGCCCGCCGCCGCGGCGTTCCTCGGTTACGTCCGGGAGCACCCCCGGCTGCTGCGCCGCGACGCCTTCCAGGACCTCCTCGACGGTTTCGCGACGACCGTCGGCGCGCTCAACGCCGTGCCCCTGGAGGTGGCCGACCCGGTCCAGCTCTGGCCGGTGCTGATCGACGCCGAGCGCCGGCGGCGCTTCGAGCGGCTGGCGGTCGGCATGGCCCGGCTCGTGCGCAGCCTCCCGCGGCGGGTCTTCGGCGGCGACGCCGGCCGGATCGCCGAGTTCTACGGCCTCGACCCGCGGCTCGCGGCGCTGCTGCTCGCCGAGCCGAGCGGGCTCGAGGAGACGCTCTGCCGCGGCGACTTCATCGACACCGAGCAGGGCCTGAAGTGCATCGAGGTCAACGTCGGCGCCCTCGGCGGCCTGCAGTACGGCGCCTTCTCGCCGCTCTTCATCGCGCACCCCGAGATCGCCCGCTTCGCCGCCGAGAACGGCCTGGGCCTCGACTTCACCGACACCATCCGCCAGCTCTTCGAGCACGTGGTCGCCGCGACCGCGGGCGCCCCCGGCTGGCCGGCCGGCCGGCGGCTTGACGTCCTGGTGGTCGCCTCCGACGGGCGCCTGACCGGCCTCGACACCCACCCGCGGGCGATCTACGAGCGGGCGCTCGCCGCGACGGCGGCGAACGCCGGGGTCGCGGCAAGCGTCGAGATCGCGCCGCTCTCCGCCGTGCGCTTCTCGGACGCGGGCGTCGAGGTCGGCGGCCGCCGCTTCGACGCGGTCGTCGAGCAGAACGACCTCGCCCCGAGCCAGGAGCTGTACCGGGCCTTCAAGGCCGGCCGGGTGCGGCTCTTCACCGGCTCGATCGGGCTGATCACCGCGGACAAGCGCAACCTGGCGCTGCTCTCCCGGCTGGGCGACTCCGACCTCTTCGACGCCGACGAGCGCGCGCTGATCCGCGCCGTGGTGCCGTGGACCCGCGACGTCACGTCCGGCCTCACCTCCCGCGGCGGCCGCAAGCTGTCGATGCCCGAGCTGTTGCGCCGCGAGCGCGAGACGCTGGTGCTCAAGCCGGCCCACGCCTACGGCGGCGTCGACGTCCACGTCGGCCGCCACACCGCACCGGAGGCCTGGGCGCAAGCCGTCGAGCGGGCGCTCGCGGAGCGCGGCTGGGTGGTCCAGGAGTACCTGGCGTCGCGCCCCCAGCTCTTCCAGGCGGGAGAGGAGGGGTGGGCGTGGCACAACCTCGTCTGGGGCCTCTACGCCTTCGGCGACCGCTACGCCGGGATCCTCTTCCGCCTGGCGCCCTTGGGCCAAAACCCGGTGCTCAACATCCGCCAGGGCGCGCGGCTCGGCATCGTGCTCGAGGCCGGCTGAACTCTTGGAGGGGCTGCCTGCCTCAAGAAAACCCCTCGCGCCGAGCGAGGGCGCGGCGTAGCCGGGCGGCAACGGCTTCGACGTGGGGCGGCTGGTGCATCGTCTGGTGGTCGCCCGGGACGATCGCGACCTCGGCGCCGCCGCGCGCCAGCTCGATCCACGGCAGCTCCGGCCGCGGGGGGTCGCCGGGGCGGCGCTCGGCGGCGCGGAAGAAGAGCAGCTCGCCGGGCCAGGGCTCGGGCCGGTAGTCGTAGAGGACGTCGACGTTCGCGGCGAGCACCCGGGCGTGGCGGCGCGCCTCGTCGAGGTCGAGCCCGGCGGCCCCGTCCAGGCGCTCGACCGCACGGTCGAAGGCGGCGTCGACCTGGGCGGCGCGGCAGGGGCCGGCCGCCGCCGCGGCCGCCGCCAGCTCGCCGCGGTCGAGCGCGCTCCCCGCGCGCGCGCCGAGGGTCGCGATCACCGCCTCGGCGGCGCCCTCCCGAGCCGGCATCTGATCGCCGCACGGCGTGTCCATGAGCGCGAGCAGCGCCACCTCCTCGCCGGCGGCGGTCAGGCGGCGCGCCATGTCGAACGCGACCATGCCGCCCATCGAGGCGCCGCCGAGCAGGTAGGGCCCGCGCGGCTGCTCGGCGCGCACCAGCGCGAGGTAGTGCTCGGCCATCGCCGCCATCGTGGTCAGCGGCTCCTCGCCCGGCTCGAGGCCGAGCGCGCGCAGCCCGCAGAGCGGCTGGTCGCGGCCCAGGCCGCGGGCGAGGTCCCGGAAGGTGAAGACGTGACCGCCCACCTGGTGGACGAGGAAGAGCGGCCGGCCGCTCCCGCGCTGGAGGCGGACCAGGCAGGAGGCGGCTTCTCCTTCCCCCTCGGACCGCCCGCGGGCGGCGATCAGCTCGGCGATCGCGGCGACCGTCGAGGCCTCGAGGAGGAAGCTCCCCGGGAGCGTCACGCCCAGCTCCCGGGCGAGCCGCTCGCCGAGCTGGAGGCCGGCGAGCGAGCTGCCGCCGAGGTCGAAGAAGTCGTCGTTGCGGCCGACCCGCGCGACGCCCAGCAGATCGCTCCACACCCGGGCGACCGCGCGCTCGAGGTCGCCGCGCGGGGCGCCGCCCGCCGCTCCGGCCGAGGCGCCGCCGGAACGTTTGAGGTCACCGAGGGCAGGGTCGTCCGCCGCTTCGCCCGGGGCGCCGCCGGCGCGCTCGAGGTTGCCGAGGGAAGCGACGTTCGCCCCTTCGCCCGAGGCGCCCGCGGCGGCGGGCTCCCTCGCGAACCCGATCACCGGTTCCGGTGGGGCTTCGGCTTCCGGCTCGACCTCCGCCACGCCCGCCGCGGACAGGAGGTCGACGCCGGCGAGCCAGTGCCGGCGGCGCTCGAACGGGTAGCCGGGCAGCGGCACCCGGCGCCGCCGCTGCCCGCGGTAGAACGCCGGCCAGTCGGGCTCGACGCCGGCGCTCCACAGCCTCCCGAGCGCCGCGAGCAGGGGCTCGAGGTCCCCCGCGCCCGGGCCGCCGAGCGAGGGGACGATCGCGACCGCCCCCTCCCGCCGCGGGTGCCGGCGGGCGAGCGAGGTCAGCGCGTGCCCGGGCCCGACCTCGACCAGGACGGGGCGGGCGCCCTCGGTTTCGAGCAGCACGCCCAGGCCGTCGGCGAAGCGCACGGTCGAGCGCAGGTGGCGCGCCCAGTAGGCCGGGTCGGTGGCCTCCCCGGCTTCGATCCAGGTCCCGGTCGAGTTGGAGACGAACGGGATCTCCGGCGGGCGCAGCGCGACCGCCGCGGCGACCGCGCGGAAGCGCTCGACCGCGGGCTCCATCATCGCCGAGTGGAAGGCGTGCGAGGTCGCGAGCGGCCGCGTGCGGACGCCCTCGCCGGCGAGCCGCCCGGCCAGCCGCGCCACCGCCTCTGGCGGACCGGCCACGGTGACCGAGCGCGGCGCGTTGACCGCCGCGAGCGCCAGCTCGGGCTCGCCGGCGAGCGCGGGCTCGAGGGCGTCGGCCGAGGCCGCGACCGCCAGCATGCCGCCGGCCGGCAGCTCGTCCATCAGCCGGCCGCGGGCGGCGACCAGGCGCAGGCCGTCGGCGAACGAGAACACCCCGGCGACGCAGGCCGCGCTGTACTCGCCGAGCGAGTGGCCGAGCATCGCCGCCGGGACGATCCCCCACGACCGCCAGAGGCGCGCGAGCGCGACCTCGACCGCGAACAGCGCCGGCTGCGCCCACGCCGTGCGCTCGAGGTCGGCGACCGCCTCGCCCACCGGGTAGAGCGCGCGGCGGAGGTCGACGCCGCCGGCCTCCGCGAGCAGCTCCGCGGCCTCGTCGAGGGTGTCGCGCACGACCGGCTCGGCGGCGTACAGCTCGGCGGCCATGCCGACGTGCTGCGCCCCCTGGCCGGGGAAGAGGAACGCCACCCGCGGCCGGGAAGCCGGCGCCTCGCCGGCCGGGCGGCCGGCCGCCGTCTCGCCGCGCAGGGCGGCGACCGCCTGGTCGCGGTCGC
>CAZNIX010000373.1:0-5134 GCA_964573125.1 uncultured Thermoanaerobaculia bacterium | reverse complement strand
ACCGTCGAATCCGGCCGCCGCCCGGGTCGAACCGGGCATCAGGGACGGGCCGGCGGCCCGGCCGCGACGCGAGCGCGCAGCGCCGCGGCGGCGGCGACGACCTCGGCCTCGTCGAGCGTCAGCACCCGGCGGTCGCGCACGACCACTCGGCCGTCCACGATCACCGTCTCGACGTCCGAAGCCCGCGTCGAGTAGACGAGCAGCGAATAGGGGTTGTCGGCCGGGCGCTGCGGCTGCTGGTGGACCCCGTCCGCCCGGACCACGATCAGGTCGGCGCGCTTGCCGACCTCGAGCGAGCCGATCTCGCGGTCGAGGTCGAGCGCGCGGGCGCCCTCGATCGTCGCGAGCGCCAGCGCCTCCCGCGCCGGCAGCACGGTGGGGTCGAGCGCCGCGACCTTGTGGAGCTTCGCCGCGGTGTCGATCTCCTGCCAGAGGTCGAGGTCGTTGTTCGAGCCCGCGCCGTCGGTGCCGAGGCCGACCGCGACGCCGGCGGCGAGCAGCGCCGGCACCGGCGCGACGCCGGCCGCGATCTTCATGTTCGACTGCGGGCAGTGGGCGACCCCGACGCCGCGCCGGGCGAGCAGCTCGATCTCCTCCGGCGACGGCCAGACGACGTGGGCGGCGAGCATGCGGGCGTCGAGCACGCCGAGCCCGTCGAGGTAGCCGATCGAGGTCCGGCCGGTGCGCGCGCGCACGCGCTCGGTCTCGGCGCGGTCCTCGGCGAGGTGGATCAGGAGCGGGACGTCCAGCTCGGCGGCGAGCGCGTGCGCCGCGACCAGATGCTCGGCCGACACCGTGTAGGCGGCGTGGGGCGCCACCGCGGGGACGATCCGCGGGTGAGCGCGCCAGCGCTCGGCGAAGCGGCGGGTGTAGGCGAGCGCGGCCTCCCAGGTCGCGTGGTCGGGGGCCGGGAAGTCGATCAGCGTCTCGCCGAGGACCGCGCGCATCCCGCAGCGCTCGGCCTCCTCGGCGATCGCGTCCTCGAAGTAGTACATGTCGGCGAACGTCGTGATCCCGCCGCGCAGCATCTCCAGGCACGCGAGTCGCGTGCCCGCGCGCACGAACTCCTCGTCGACGTGCGCGGCCTCGGCCGGGAAGATGTGGTTCTCGAGCCAGTCCATCAGCTCGAGGTCGTCCGCGAGCCCGCGGAACAGCACCATCGGCGCGTGGGTATGGGCGTTGATCAGCCCGGGCATGACGATCGCGCCGCGCGCGTCGATCCGCTCCGCCGCCGGAAACGCACGCTCGACCGCCGCCGCCGGCCCGACCGCGGCGATCCGCCCCTCGACCACCGCCACCGCGCCGCCGGCGATCACCGTGCCCTCCGGATCGAACGTCACCACCGTGCCGCCGCTGACGACCAGCCCGGCCGCCGGCGGCGGCCCCGCCCCGCCCGCCGTCGGCTGCGGCCCTCCACAGGCGAGGGCCAGCGCGGCGGCGAGGACGGCGACGGCGAGGACGGGGTGACCCATCATGGAAACTCGCGCGCTGGGGAGGTTCGAGACCCGCGCCGAAATACAAGAGCACGTGGTGCGTCTCTTGAGCGTTTGCGGGCTCCGAGCCGACCTGGCGCGCCTGATGGACCGCCCCTACACCAACATCAACCCGACGCCCACGAGAAGCGGTACCTTGAGGATCTCGACACTGATCCACTCCCGCCGGCGTTTCCCGCTGAGGAACCAGATAGCGGCGCCAGAGCATACGCTCGCCACATAGGCGGCGACCAGAACCAGCGCCCAACGACTCGGGGACGCACCGGACAAGAACCCCAACGCCGGGATCAGCGACAGGCCAACGAGGGCGAAGCCCGCCCGCTCGACGGTGCGGCGGCCGGCCCGGCTCGCGAGGGTCGCCAGGCCCGCGGCCCTGTCCCCGCGCAGGTCTCTGACGTCCATCAGCAGCTCACGCCCCAAGACCATGACGAAGCAGCTCAGGGCGACCCAGTAGAACCTCGTCGGGAGGTCGAACACTTCGATGTCGAAGACGATGATGAGGGCACTAAGGGCGGCTGTCATCAGCGTTTTCCACTGTGGGGCCCGGCGCACGAACTCGTTGTAGACGCTCGCCCCCAGGCAACCGGCCAGAAACACCACGAGGCTGACGCCCTCCGCGGCCCGCAGTCCCAACAACACGCCGATGACGAGCGCCGCGATGCCGACCACCAGCGCCTCGTGCCTGCGAAGCTTGCCGGTAGGCACTGCCCGGTGAGTCGCGTTGATGGCATCCCGCTTCCAGTCGTAGTAGTCGTTGATCGCGAAACTCGCCGCCACCACGAAGGTGACCGCCGAAGCCAGCAGCAGCACGTCGGACGACGTCGCACCGTACATCCTGCCGACGCAATACACCCCCAGGAAGACGATGGCCCCCGTCGCGACTCTGAGCGTCTGTAGAACACCGACGACGATCATGGCGAGAGACCTCGTCCCGGGGTTCACCGCCAGCGACTCGCCTCCCCCGCTCTTGTCTCCGCCGCCCCCCGAGGGGAAGAAGAAAGCGAGCGCACCGAAAAGCGCCACGCCGGCCGCATAGAGCCAGAAGACCAGTCCCGCCCTCCTTGCTACGCCGCTCTGCCCGGTCACTGTACCGTCCTCCCGCATCTCCCCACCGACCTCGTCTTTCAACGTTACGGTCACCTCGTACCGGCCACCCTCCACCGGTTTCAGCGCCACCACCGCACTTCCGGCGGTGTGCCTCTCCTCTCCGACGGTTTCATACGTCGCGTTGCAAACTACGAAGAAGACTCCGCACAACGCGGCGGCCAGCGTGAATACCTCTCTCCTGTTCCTCAGCGAGGAGAATCGGGACATCAAGAGCTTCGATATCGACATCTCTCGCCCGCTCTGGATCGCCCGCCCGAGATACTCTAGTAAGGGTGTTGCGAAGAAGGCGAAGAGAACCGCCACCAGCAACGACGCGGAGACGCCGCTGAACCCCGACGGATAGAGATCCCGCAGCTCGGCGGCTCCTCCCGGGAGCCGATCCACCAACCGATCCGCGAAGATGATCCCGAGAAAGAAGAAGCCTGCCACCACACGGCTGAACTTCCATTTCCAGATCCAACTGCTCTTGCTGCCCCAGAGGTACCAGGCGAAGAGGACGACGACGGCATGGACTAGGCCGACAACGAGGAACACCAGCCCGAAGCTACCGAACACGAAGAGAATCGGAAGGCCGGCGAGGGCGACGGCGTGGGATGCGAGAGTGGCGTCGAAGTAGCGCTCCCGTTGCGCCGTCTCCGGCGCCAGCGCCGTGAGCCTCCAGAGTTCGAACAGTGAGAGGTACAACCCAACGGCGAAAGACACCAGGAGCAGGCTGGCATGGCGTGCGGCGCCGCTTCCCACCAGTTCCAGCTTGCCGAGGACCCACACGAGCACAGGTCCCAGTAAGAGCAGGCCCGCGTTCCATCGCGCATAGCGGTCGTAGGCCAGACGGCCGCCAGGAGCCTCGTCGTTTTCGCTCCTGCCGCTGTTGTGCCACCTGTTGAGGGCGTAGAGAAAGACGAAGATCGCGACAGGGATCGGGTAAAGCCACGAGCTGAACCCTTCTTCGAAGACGGTCGCGCCGACAAAGAAGGAGAAGGCAACGATCAGCACCGGGATGAAGGTCTCGTTCCTGACCAGGTTCCGGTCGGCGTTGTCGTTTCGCTCCATCCACAAGACCCAGAAGGCGTAGTAGAAGTTGGCGGCGAAGAGCAGAAGCAGGAAACCGAGCCCATCCACCTGCCGGCAGTAATCCGCGAAGCTCTTCAACGCACCTGCCCTGAAGATGAGGACGAGGAGGAAGATTGCGGACCCCCAGAAGAATGGGACAGCCAGCGTCCAGCTGTTGTCCCGACCTCGGATGTACCGGCGGAGCCACGACTTCACTCGCTCTTTCGCGCTGCGCGGGAAGAAGGCGACGGCCGGTCTTCGGGCACGGCGACCCGTGCCAGAGTCGTATACATGCGCCCAGATCACGTAGAACGGGTAGAGCAGGAGGGAGAATGCCAGAAGCACCAGGTGGTTTCTGAGCTCCCGAACGCCAGTTCCATAGTAGGCGCCGGCCTGCAGAGCTGCGGCAAGTACAAGCCAGTAGCCCAGGCCCCTCCCGAAAGCTGTCCAGGGGTCCGGATCCCCGCCACCCGATCCGGCTCCTCCCTCAGTCTCCGCGGCTTCGGCCGGCATGTTCATCGCGCTCCACCGGGGTCGTCCCATCGCCTTGCTGGGCTCTCAGGCGCCGCAGTGTCCAGGAGCTTCAGAGCGGCCGGCCGCAAGCTCGCCGCGGCGCTCGGGGGCCGTGACGTCGCAGCTTCGCCGAGCAGCTTCTCCCGCGCGAGCTCCGGCCAAGCAAAGCAGACCAGCGCCAGGGGCAGGATCCCTCCGAGGAAGGAGGCCACGAGGTAGGCCCGAACCGGGATCCTGAGCGCCCCGGCCGCATAGCCCCACGCGTCGTAGAGCGGGTTGGGAGTCGCCCGGGCCAAAAACACGGCCAGCCAGGTCGCCCGCGGCCATTGCGCCAGGAGGCGGCGCCCGGTGTCGAGGCGCCGGGCGAGCCGCGCCGGTCGCCCCAAGGCGACGATCTTGGAGGCGAGCGCGTAGCTCAGGCCGGCGGCCACGCCGCCGGCGGTCAGCCCGACGAGGAAGGTGGTCGTCCGCCCGAACGCCTCCAACCCGACGAGGAGGAGCAGCGCGGAGGAGGACAAGGGGAGCATCAGCGCGGCCAGCATGACCAACCAATAGACACCGATCGCCGACAACGGCGAGGACTCGCCGATGGCTCGGAACCGCTCCACCAGCTCCTGGTACCCGGCCAGGCGCGAGAACCAGGTCATGTAGGCCACGAGAACCGCCCCCCAGGCGACGGTCATCAGGCCGGTGCGCAGAGTGATCGACCTCCACAGTCGGCGGTCGTAATCGCAGTTGTCTCGGGCCATCAACACCTGATTCTAGACCATCACCGTGGGGATGCGCCGACGCCGGCGGAAGAGGGTGGTGGTCGCCGACGGCGCCGTCAGTGCCATCGGATGTAGAGACTTCTCTGAAAATCGAAGGGTGCGCCGCGACTCCGGCGCTGTCGACGTTACCCGCTCCGGAGTCAGAACGCCGTGGTGTCGCCGCGGCCGCAGATGTTGCCGGGAGCGTTGGTGTAGATCACG
>CAZNIX010000372.1:0-5157 GCA_964573125.1 uncultured Thermoanaerobaculia bacterium | reverse complement strand
CGGCGGCCGCCACGCCGGCCGATCCCCCGCTGCCGGCGCCCGCCGGAGAGACCGCGGCGCGCCGTGCCGCGAGGGCCGCGTCGGGCGATCCCCCGCCGGCCGCGGCGCGGCGCGGCAGGTACAGCTCGCCGTACCCGAGGTCGTCGAGGTAGGCGAGGAGCTGCGCCAGCGGCGGGGGAACGGGCTCGCTCAAGGCGGCCTACCCCGGCGGCGCGGCGCCGGCGCGCGTCGAAGCGCGAACGGTCAGTGGACCTCCTCCGCCGCCGCGCCCTCCTCGGCCGCCGCCTCCAGCCCCTCCGCGGCCGCCGGCTCCCGCTGCGGGGGCGGGCCGTAGTCCCATTCGACGAGGTCGCGCGTGATCTCCTCCATCGCGACCGTGGTCGGCTTGCCGGCCTCGGTCAGGCGCGGCCGGCCGCCGCGGATGAGCTGCTCGGCGCGGCGCGCCGACACCAGCACGTAGCGGAACTTGCTGTCGACCTTCTCCGGGATCATCCTGCGTTCCATCTCTGCTCCCTCGCGATGCGCGTTCGATGCCCCGCCGGAGGGGCGTCCTCCGGCCGAGGCCTGATGTTCGGGGTTGCCGGTCGCCGGCGCCCAGGTCATCCGGGCCGGTCGCGGGCCGCCGCGGCGGCGGCGCGGAAGTCGTCGATCACCGCCTCAACCTGCGCGCGCATCCGTGCCAGCCGGTGGCGTTGGGCGGTGATCACCGCCACCAGGGCCGCGCCGGCCCGGTGCGCGTCGTCGTTGATGATAGCATACGAGTACGGCTCGTAACGCTCGATTTCCGTGAGAGATGCGGCGAGGCGCCGGGCGATCGCCGGCGCCCCGTCGAGGCCGCGGCCGTGGAGCCGGCGCTCGAGGTCGGCGTAGCTCGGCGGCAGCACCAGCACGCGGACCGCGTGCGGATAGAGCGCCTGCATCGCCGCCGCCCCCTGGACGTCGATGTCGAGCACGACGTCGACCCCGGCCGCCAAGCGCGGCTCGACCTCCTCGCGCGCGGTGCCGTAGAGGTTGCCGTGGACCTCGGCCCACTCCAAGAACCGCCCCTCCTCGATCATGCGCTCGAACTCCGTGCGGCCGACGAAGTGGTAGTCCACGCCGTCGCGCTCGGCGCGCCGCGGCCGGCGGGTGGTGTGGCTGACCGAGAAGACGACCTCGCCGCGCTCGCCCGGCTCGCTGGCGAGGAGCGCGTGGATCAGGGTGGTCTTGCCGGCGCCGGAGGGTGCGGAAAGGATGAACAGCTCGCCCCGCTGCATCGGCCACGAAGCGTAGCACAAGCGACACCGGCGGCAGCAGGATTACGCGCGCCTTGAGGGCGCGTGTGCGGCGGCGCGCAAGCGCCGCCGGACTCGGGGGAGGGACCCGCGCCCCCTTCAATCAAGACCGTCACTCGCGCGGGAGGGGGGCTGGAACAGCCCCCCTCAAGAAACCGGACGCGCGCCTATTCGACATTCTGGACCTGCTCGCGGAGCTGCTCGCACAGGAGCTTGCCGTCGAGCACGGCGCGGGTCATCGCCGCGTCGCGGCACTTGGCGCCGACGGTGTTCAGCTCGCGCCCGATCTCCTGGGCCAGGAAGTCGAGCCGCTTGCCGGCCGCCCGCGGGGCCGCGAGCAGCTCCCGGAAGTGGCGGCAGTGCGAGCCCAGGCGGTCCAGCTCCTCGGCGACGTCGCTGCGCTCGACCAGGAGCGCCGCCTCCTGCGCCAGGCGCGCCGGGTCGACGCCGGCGGCGCCGAGCAGCTCGTCGAGGCGGGCGCGCAGCGCGTCGAGCGCCGCCGCCCGCGACGCCTCGCGCAGCCCGGCGAGGGTTTCGACCGTCGCCGCCAGCTCGTCGAGCCGCTGCGCGAGCACCGCCTGGAGCGCCGCGCCCTCGCCCTCGCGGGCGGCGACCACCTGGGCGAGCGCCTCGCCCGCCACGGCGAGCAGCAGCGCCTGGTCGGCGGCGTCCCAGAGGTCGTGGTCGCGCTCCACCACCAGCACCTCGGGCAACCGCAGCAGGTCGCCGGCGCTCAGCCGCTCCCCGACCAGGCCGCCCGCGAACAACTCCTCGACCGCGGCGTGGGCGGCGCGCACGACCTCGCGGTCGACCCGCACCCGGGCGGCGCGCGGGGCGAGCGGGCGGATCTCGACCACGGCGTCGACCCGCCCGCGCACCAGCTCGGCGGCGAACAGCCCACGCACCCGCTCCTCGCTCGCCCGGTAGTCGTCGCCGAGGGCGAGCCGCAGCTCGAGGAAGCGGTGGTTGACCGCGCGCACGGTGACGGTCACCGCGTGGCGCGCGTTCTCGGCGGTCGCCTGCCCGAAGCCGGTCATGCTCCTCATGGCGACGGCTCCTCCCGGGGAGGTCCCGCCACCCCCCCTCCGGCCGGAACGTGGTTTTGGATCTTCTCTTCCGAGTCCGGGCCTGCGGCCCGCCGAGCCCCGCCCACGGACCCGTGCCGGGCCAGGTACTCCGCCGCCGCCTCGGCGGCCGCGAGCCGCCGTTCCAGCTCGGCGGCGGCGGGCTCGATCGGCGCCCGGCGCGCCACCGCGAGCGGCTCGCCGAAGACGAAGTGGACGGTCGCGAACGGCAGCGGCACGACGAAGCGGTCCCAGCTCCGGAGGCGCCGGCAGCGGCTGGCCGCGAGCGCGACCGGCTGGATCGGGAAGCCGGTCGCCGCCGCGGCCTGGATCACTCCCGGCTGGACCTTGCCCGCCGGCCCGCGCGGGCCGTCGGGGGTGAACGCCAGATCGTAGCCGGCGCGCGCCTTGCGCAGCAGCTCGCGCAGGCCGGCGACCCCGCCGCGGGTGGTCGAGCCGCGGCTCGAGTCGATCCCGAGATGGGCGACGGTGCGCGCGATCAGCTCGCCGTCGCGGTGGCGGCTGACCAGCACCGAGATCCTCCGGCCGCGGTAGCCGTAGGGCATGAGCAGCAGGTGGCGGTGCCAGAACGCGAGGATCATCCGCTCGCCGGCGGCCTCGCGCCGCCGCTGCTCGGCGTCGCCGTGCCAGCGCATGCGCACCGAGGCCGCGAGCGCGCGGATCAGCGCCGCCGCGACGAACGCCGCCGCCGCCGTCCGCCAGCGCTCGCCGCGGCTCGACCCGCGGCTCGGTCCGGCGGTCGCTTCGGAGTTTGTGAAGGAATCCACGGCCTCGGTCGTCTCAATCGCGGAACTGGAGCTCATAGAGCCGCTTGTAGGTGCCGCCGAGCGCGAGCAGCTCGGCGTGGCTGCCGGTCTCGACGATCCGCCCGTCCTCCATGACCACGATGCGGTCGGCGCGCTGGACGGTCGAGAGCCGGTGGGCGATGACCAGGGTGGTGCGTCCCTGCATCAGGTTCCCGAGCGCCTTCTGGACCAGCGCCTCGGACTCGCTGTCGAGCTGCGAGGTCGCCTCGTCGAGGATCAGGATCGGCGCGTCCTTGAGCAGCGCGCGGGCGATCGCCAGCCGCTGGCGCTGGCCGCCGGAGAGCTTGAGCCCGCCCTCGCCGATCAGCGTGTCGTAGCCCTGGGGCATGCCGGCGATGAAGTCGTCGGCGTAGGCCGCGGCGGCGGCCTCGCGCACGCGCTCGAACGGCAGGTCGGAGCGGCCGTAGGCGATGTTGTTGCGCACCGTGTCGTTGAACAGCACGGTCTCCTGGGTGACGATGCCGATCAGCGAGCGCAGGCCCTCGAGCGTGAGGTCCCGGACGTCGACGCCGTCGATCGCCACCCGCCCCTCGTCGGGGTCGAAGAAGCGCGCGATCAGGTTGACCATGGTCGTCTTGCCGGCGCCCGAGGGCCCGACCAGGGCGACGATCTCGCCGCGCCGGATGGTCAGGTCGACGCCGTCGAGCGCCGGCCGCCGGTCGTAGGCGAAGCGCACGCACTCGTAGGTCACCGCCCGCTCGAAGCCCGCCGGCGGTCGCGCGCCGGGGCGCGCGCGCACCTCGTTCGGGGCCTCGATCAGGCGCTTGACCCGCTGGCCGGCGGCCGCCGCCTCCTGGAGGATGAGGTGGACCCGGGTGAGCTTGCGGATCGGGTCGTACATCATCATCAGCATGACCAGAAAGCCCATCAGCTCGCTGCCCGACAGCTCGCCGCGGTGGATGCGCGAGCCGGCGTAGATCAGGAGCGCCGCGCCGCCGACCACCGACACCGACTCGACCACCGGCCCGGCGAGGTTGGCGATCAACTGCGCGCGCAGGTTGACCCGCAGATGGCGGTGGGTGGCGCGGCGGAAGCGCCCCTCCTCGAACCCCTCCATGCCGAACGCCTTGACCACCCGGTGGCCGCGCACCGCCTCGGCCATCAGCATCGAGATGTCGGCCATCCGCTCCTGGCTGCGGTGGCTGGTGCGCCGCATCCCCTTGCCGAAGCGGGCGATCGGGTAGAGCAGGAGCGGCGCCGCCACCAGGCAGGTGAGCGCGAGCTGGAGGTGGGTCGAAAGCAGCAGCACGAGCAGGAAGAGCAGGGTGAGCGGCTGCTGGAGCAGGTCGAGCAGGCGGTTGGAGACCGCGTTCTGGATCAGCGCCACGTCGTTGATCACGCGCGCCATCAGCTCGCCCGACGGGTGCTCGGCGTGGAACCGGCTCGACTGGCGGAGGATGGTCGCGTAGAGGTCGTTGCGCAGGTCGGTGACGACGCCGAGGCCGATGCGCTGGAACAGGAAGCCGCTGCCGAAGTTGGCCAGGTTGCGGAGTAGGAAGACGAGCGCGAAGACCAGCGGCACGAAGACGAATGCGTTGTCCGGCGTGATCCCGAGCCGGCCCTTGAGCCAGCGGTAGCCGCGGCCGAACCAGGCGCCGAAATCGGGCACCAGGTCGCGCAGACCGCCGCCCACCTCCGCCTCCGCGTCGCCCTCCGCGCCCGCCTGCTCGTCGCCCGCTCCGCCCGCCTGCTCGTCGCCCGCCCCGGCCTCCTCGCCCTCCCGGCCGCCGTCGCCCTCCTCGCCGCGTCCGCCGCCGCCGAGGCCGGGCAGCGGGCGTTCGTCGGTGCGCAGCACCTCGTCGAAGATCGGCTCGACCAGCGCCGCCACCGCGGCGGTCGACAGCGCGTAGACCGCGATCGCGCCGAGCGCCAGCGCCGCGAGCGCCCAGTAGCGCCGCAGGTAGCGGCCGAAGAAGCGCGGCAGGCTCACCGTCCCCCCTCGCGCCGGAGCGCCCCGGGCTCGCCCGCGGCCGCGACGGCGGCGGCCCTCCA
>CAZNIX010000371.1:275-5158 GCA_964573125.1 uncultured Thermoanaerobaculia bacterium | reverse complement strand
GGCTGGAAGGTGGCGAGCACGGTCTCGCCCGCGTGCACCGCGTCGCCGGGCTCGAGCGTGATGCGCAGCACCTTGCCGGCGAGCGGCGCCGACACCAGGTAGCGGTCGCGCACCCGGGTCTCCCCCTCCTCGTCGACGGTCACCGCGAGCGGCCCGCGCGTGACCGCCTCGAGGTCAACCGGCACCGGCTTGGGCAGGAGCGCCCAGACGAGCAGCAGCGCGACCGCCGCCGCGATCGCGACCGCCGCCAGGCGCCCGCGCGTGATCTTCATCGCTCCGATCTCCCCCTCTCGCGTTGCCGCTACTCCCGGGTCTTGAGCACCGCCACCAGGTCGAGCCGGTCGAGCTTGCGCCGCACGACCAGCCCGGAGAGCGCCGAGGCGACGAGCACGACGATCGCCGACCAGGCGTAGGTGCGCGGGAGGATCACCAGCGGAAACCGGTACAGCTCGGTCTCGAACGCGCGCACCAGCGCCCGCGCGAAAGCGTACCCCAGCGCGATCCCGACCGGCAGGGCGACGAGGGTGAGGACCGCCAGCTCGCCGAGCAGGATCGACGAGATCTCGGCGCGGGTGAAGCCGATCACGCGCAGGCTGGCCAGCTCCCTGGCGCGCTCGGAGAGCGAGATCCGCGCCGCGTTGTAGACCACGCCGCAGGCGATCGTGCTGCCGAACAGGACGTTGAAGAAGATCATGATGTACAGGGTCTCGGCCAGGGTCTTCTTGAACCCCTCGACCGCGGCGAGCTTGATGCTCACCGCCGCCACCGCCGGCAGCGCCTTGAGCCGCCGGTAGAGGTCGTCGAGCGCCGCTGCGTCGACCAGCAGGGTGGCGCCGGAGAGGTTCGGCCCCTCGCGCAGCAGGCGGTGGAGCGCGCCGGCCTCCATGTAGGCCGCGGTGCCCATGTACTCCTCGACCAGCGCGGTCACCCCCACCCGGCGCACCGGGCGCGCGCCCTCGAGCACCTCGACGGTCACCGGATCGCCGACCCCGACGCCGAGGATCTCCGCCAGCGACTCGGAGAGCACCAGCCCCTCCGCTGGCAGGGTCACCGGGTCGACGCCGGCGCCGACGACGCGCAGCAGGCGTTGCTCGGCGGGCAGGCCGAGGATCGAGAGCTGGCGGGAGCGCGGCCCGGCGGCGAGGCGCACCGGCACCGCGCGCAGCCGCTCGGCGGCGAGCACCCCGGGCAGCCGCGTCACCTCGTAGTACGCGGCCGCCGACTCCGGCTCGACGAAAGTGACCATCACGTCGTGGCGCTGGACGACGCTGAACTGGATCGCCATCAGCTCGTCCATCGAGTCGAGGAAGAACGAGCCGACGATCAGGATCGCGACCGCGAACGCGATGCCGACGACCGACAAGGCCGTGCGCAGCGGGCGGCGCTGGAGGTTGCGCACGACGATCCGTCCCGACTGCGAGAGCAGGCGGCGGAGCCCGGCGCGCTCGAGCCAGCTCTCGCGGTAGGCCGCCGGCGGCTCCGGGCGCATCGCCTCGGCCGGCGGCAGCCGGACCGCGCGGCGCACCGCGGCGGAGGCGCCGATGAGGCCGGCGGCGACGCTGATCGCGACCGCCGCCAGCACCAGCTCGGGGCCGAGCCGGTACTGGAGCAGCGGGAAGCGGAACCAGTCGTTGTAGAGATTGGTCATCCCCGAGCCCATCCAGGCGCCGAGCGCGCTGCCGAGCGCGGCGCCGGCGAGCGCGATCGCCAGGCTCCAGGCCGCGTAGTGCAGGCCGACCTCGCGGTCGGCGTAGCCGAGCGCCTTGAGCGCCGCGATCTGCTCGCGCTGGACGGCGACGATGCGGGTCAAGACGACGCTGAGCAGGAACGCCGCGACCGCGAGGAAGACGATCGGCAGCACCAGGCCGACGTTCTGGAGCTGCGACAGCTCGTTGTCGAGGTACCAGTGGGAGGTCTGGAGCGCCCGCGGCACCGCGCCGCGGCCGCCGTAGCGCTCGAGCAGGGCGTCGAGGCGGGCGATGACCTCGGCCTCCGAGGCGCCCGGGGCGAGGCGGAGGGCGACGTCGTTGAAGCCGCCCTCCATGTCGAACGCGCTGGCGAGCGCCTTGCGGCGCATCCAGAAGACGCCGAAGCGGGCGTCGTCGGGGATCATCTCGCCCGGCCGGATGCTGTAGACGTACTCCGGCGAGAGCACGACGCCGACGATCGCCAGCTCGCGCCGGCGGCCGTTGATCACCGCCCCCACCCGCGCCCCCGGGTCGAGCCGGTGGGCGAGCGCGAACGCCTCGCTGACCACCGCCTCCTCGTCGCTGCCCGGCTCGGGCAGGCGGCCGCGGCGCAGGAACAGCGCGTTGAGCCGGATCGGCCCGCGCTCGGGGATCGAGACCAGGCGCCCGACCGCGGGCTCGGTGAGGCCGGCGACGTCGATCGTCACGTCGGCGACCACCCGCGTCGCCGCCTGCGCGACCCCCGGGAGGTCGGCGATCCGCGCCTCGAGCGAGCGCGGCGCGCGCTTGACCGCGGCGAAGACGTGGGCGAAGCGCCGGTCCTGGTAGTAGCTCTCCTGGGTCAGGCGCAGCGAGTCGAAGGTCGACAGATACATCACGAACATCGCCAGCCCGGAGGCCATCACCAGCGCGATCGCCAGCGCTTGGCCCTTGACCTGCCAGAGGTCGCGCAGCAGCTTGCGGTTCAGCGCGCGCACGGCGGCTCCCGCCCCCCTACCAGCTCAGCTCGCGCGGCGAGACCTTCGGCGCGTTCGCCTCGACGCGGGCGATGCGGCCGTCGGCGAGGTGGATCACGCGGTCGGACATGCGCGCGATCGCGGCGTTGTGGGTGATCACCGCGGTGGTCGTCCCCAGCTCCCGGTTGACGCGCTCGATCGCCTCGAGCACGACGATGCCGGTCGAGATGTCGAGCGCGCCGGTCGGCTCGTCGCAGAGGAGCACGTCGGGGCGCTTGGCGATCGCGCGCGCGATCGCCACCCGCTGCTGCTCGCCGCCCGAGAGCTGGGCCGGGAAGTGGTCGAGCCGGTGGCCGAGGCCGACCATGGTCAGCGCCTCGGCGGCGGACATCGGATCGCGCGCGATCTCGGTCACCAGGGCGACGTTCTCCTTCGCGGTCAGGCTCGGGATCAGGTTGTAGAACTGGAACACGAAGCCGACGTGGTGGCGCCGGTAACGGGTCAGCTCGCGCTCGCCGGCGGCGGTCAGCTCGCCGCCGCGGTAGAAGACGGTCCCCGCGGTCGGCACGTCGAGGCCGCCGAGGATGTTGAGCAGCGTCGACTTGCCGCTCCCCGAGGGCCCGAGCAGGACCACGAACTCCGACTCGTAGAGCTCGAGGTCGACCCCGCGCAGGGCGTGGACCTGGACCTCGCCCATGTCGTAGACCTTGGTCACCCCGCGGGCGACGAACACCGGCTCGGAGCGGGCGGCGGGGGCGGGGGCTGGCTCGGCGGCGGTCAGGTCGCGTCCTTCGCGGCCGGCCACAGCCGGCGGAAGCAGAACCACTGGTGGGGCCGGCGGCGGATCGCGCCCTCGACCGCGGCGGCGACGCGGGCGCCGGCGGCGGCGAGGTCGGCGGCGCGGTCGGCGGTGTGGGCGACCGTGATCGGCTGGCCCACCAGCGCCCGGTAGGCGAGCCTCCCTTCGCGCAGCACGAACACCGGCACCAGCGGCACGCCGGCGCTGCGCGCGAGCACCAGCGGCCCGGCCGGGAAGTCGTGGGGACGGCCGAAGAGCGGCAGGCGCAGGGTCTTGCCGCCGCGCCGCGGGCGGTCGCCCTGGAGCGCGACCACCTCGCCGCGGCCGAGCGCCGCGAGCAGCGCCATCGACAGCGCGGGATCGGCGCCGGCGGCGAAGTGCGTGCGGTAGCCGGGGCCCATGCGCTCGGCGAGCAGGCGCGCGATGAACGCCTGGGCGCGCGGGTCGGTCTCCTCCTCGCGCACCACGTGCACCGGCCGCCGCTCGGCCTCGCCGGCGAGCGCCGAGCCGATCTCCCAGCTCCCGAGGTGGCCGGTGAGCAGGATCACTCCGCGTCCCGACGCCAGCGCCCGCCGCCAGCGCTCCGGGTGGTCGGCCGCGATCGCCACCGGCGGCGCGGTGGTCAGCCGCTCGTAGCGCTCCGAGAGGCACCATGCGTACTCGTGGAAGGTGCGGAAGATGCGGCGCTGGCGCTCCCAGAAGCCGCACGGGCCGAGCACCGGCTCGAGGTTCGCGGCGATCGCGGCGCGGATCCGGCGCAGGACGACCCAGAACAGCACCGTGAACAGGAAGGTCATCCCCGGCAGCGCCCACTCCGGGACCACCCGCACGCCGACGCGGTGGATGCGGTACCAGAAGATGCCGGTTACCCGCACCGGTCCGAGCAGGCGCGTCGCCCAGCTCTCTTCGGGAGCGTGCGGCGGGCCCGCCTCCGCCCGCGGCGGGAGCCTCGGCGGCGGTGCGGGGTGGGCCGCGGTGGCGCGCATGACGAGCGGTCAGTTTAACGCCGATGCGCCCGGGCGCCGCGTCCAGGCGGCCTTCTTCGGCGCCGAGCACCGCTCCGCGTTCAATCCACGGCCGCGGCGTCCGGGCCCCGGTTCCGGCCGGCGAGGGCGCCGGCGGCCGGCAGCACGACGAGCGTCGCCGCCAGGCAGAGCAGCGCCCCGGCCGCGACCAGGAGCCCGCCGCGGGAGAGCGCCGGCAGCCGCGACAGCGCGAGGCTCCCGAAGCCGACCGCGTTGGTCAGCGTGCAGAGCGCGATCGCCCGCCCCGCCGCCGCCACCGCCCGGTAGAGGCCGCCCGCCCGGAAGCCGCCCGCCCCCCGCGCCGGGGTCGAGAATCGGCTGCTGCGGAGAGAATGGCACGCCTCGTTGCTGCTGCTGGACATGCCGCCGAAGGCGCTGGAGGCCCTGGGGCATAGTGCCGCCGCTTCCGGGCCCT
>CAZNIX010000371.1:0-265 GCA_964573125.1 uncultured Thermoanaerobaculia bacterium | reverse complement strand
GAACGGATCGAGCGGCAGGCCGAGCGCGGCCGCGAGACCGAGCGTCCAGAGCAGGCCGAGCGCGACCGGCGCGAGCGCGAGGAGCGCCGGGAGCGGGCGGCCGCGGAACGAGACCAGCATCACCGCGGCCACCGCCGCGAGCGCCCAGCCTCCGAGCCGGCGCAGGTCGCCCGCGAGGCGCGCCTGGACCTCGGCGACCAGGCGCGGCAGCGAAGCGACCGCGGTGCCGGGCGCGGCCTCGAGGGCGGCCGCGGTCACCGCCGCG
>CAZNIX010000370.1:3641-5162 GCA_964573125.1 uncultured Thermoanaerobaculia bacterium | reverse complement strand
GGCGGCCGCCCGGGCCCGACCGGCGCCGCCCCGCCGCCCGAGCCGGCGGCGCCGCGGGTGCGCCTGGGCGACCTGGTCGGCCCCGGCCCCGGGGTCAAGCCGCCGGAGAAGATCTCGATGCCCGAGGTCCGCTACCCGCCGATGGCGCGCAAGCTGGGCAAGGAGGCGGTGGTCGAGGTGCGGCTGCTGGTCGACGAGACCGGCAAGGTGGTGCGCGCCGAGACCGCCGGTCCGGCTCTCGGCTTCGGCTTCGAGGAGGCGGCGCTCGAGGCCGCCCGCCGGGCGCGCTACCGGCCGGCGACCAAGGAGGGGGTGCGGGTCAAGATGTGGACCAGCGTCAAGCTGCGGTTCGAGAACCCGTAGCCGTTGTTGCCTACTCGAAACTCCGGGCCGGGGCATGGACCTCTCCCCGGGGGACCGCGCGCGCTCTCGTGCAGTCAGGGAAGGTGAGCGCGCGCCTGCTAGCGGCCCGCGCGGTACCGGCGGTGGCGGACGCAACGGCCCGTTGAGGCGCGGGCCTTCAGCTCCCCCGGGGAGAGGTCCACGCCCCGGCCCTCCTTGCCTCCGGGACCGTTGCCGCTCGCTCGCGAGCGTGTAGAATGGCGGACCTAACCTGGCTACGAGTCTCATCTGCAACCGTGTAGCCCGAAGGAGGTCTCCCCCATGAAGCGTTCGATCACGTTCTTCGCTTGCGCCTGTCTGCTCGCGGCGGCGCTGGCTCCGGCGGTGGCGGCGGCGGCGGCCAGCGACAAGCCGCGCATCGCCGTGCTCGAGTTCCAGAACAAGGCCGACAACCAGTGGTGGTGGCACGGCGGCGCCGCCGCGATGCAGGACGTCTTCGTCACCGAGCTGGTCAAGAGCGGCAAGTTCCGGGTCATGGAGCGCGAGCAGATCGCCGCGATCATGCAGGAGAAGGGGCTCACCCTCTCGGGCGACATCGACCCCTCGACCGCGATGCAGATCGGCAAGCTCCTCGGCGTCAACTACATGCTCACCGGCTCGATCACCGAGTACGGCAAGACCGACGCCGGCGCCCACGGCCGCAGCGTCGGGCGCCTCCCCGGCTTCAACGCCGGCAAGAGCACGTTCGTCGCCGCCGCCAACGCCCGCATCTTCGATGTCTCGACCGGCGAGATCCTGTGGGCCGACGAGGCGCGCGCCGAGGACTCCAAGGTCAAGGTCTCGGTCGGCGGCTTCGGCGGCGGCGTCGACAACGACCAGCGGATGTTCGACAAGGTGATGAAGCCGGTCGTCCTCGAGCTGGTCGCCTCGATCAAGGCCGCAGACCTCTAGCCACCCCCACCCTCGGGCCGGGGTGCGGCTCCCCCACCCGCCCCCGGGCCGGGGCGGGGGCCTCTCCCCCCCCGGGGCGTGGCGCGGGCCTCTCTCCGGGGGACCGCGCGCGCTTTTTTGCAGTCAGGGGCGGCAGCGCGCGCCTGCTAGCGGCCCGCGCGGTACCGCTGGTGGCGTCCGCAACGACCCGTTGATGCGCGGGCCTTCAGCTCCCCCGGAGAGAGGCCC
>CAZNIX010000370.1:0-3631 GCA_964573125.1 uncultured Thermoanaerobaculia bacterium | reverse complement strand
AATCAGCATCAGGGCGCGCACGACCTCGATCGCGGCGCCACAGAAGGTCTCGAGCCCGCGCCCCGCCCCTGCCCCCCAAGAGGCCCCCACCCCGGCCCTGCCCCCCCGCCAGCCCCACCCCGGCCCGTCCCCCCAAAACGAACTCCCCCACCCCCCTCTGCCCTCCGCTCGGTACTCGCTCCACCCACCGCAGTGCACGGGTGGGCGGGGGCAATCCACCCGACGAGGGGTGGGTGGGCAGGGCGGAGGGTGAGGGGTTCCCTCCCAGGGGCGTCTGACCCGGCGCTCAACGGATCGCTGCGGAAGAGCTATACGGGTGTGCGCCGGGGCAGTCGAGGGGCGCGCCAACCCCCACTCGCACACTCCGAACGCGCCCCGTCCCCTGGGCGGGAGCCCCTCACCCTCCGCCCGGGGGGGTTGGTGGTCCGCGCGCGCCCCGTCCCCTGGGAGGGAACCCCTCACCCTCCGCCCGGGGGGGTGGTGGCATTCTCTTGGGCGTCGACCACGCAGATCGCGGTCATGTTGACGATGTCGGCGACCTCGACGCCGCGCTGGAGCACGTGCACCGGCTTGGCCATGCCGAGCAGGATCGGGCCGATCGCCTCGGCGCCGGCCAGCCGCCAGACCAGCTTGTAGGCGGTGTTCGCGCTCTGCAGCTCGGGGAAGACGAGGACGTTGGCCGGCCCCGTGAGCCGGCACCAGGGATAGCTCTCCTCGAGCACCGAGGCGAGCACCGCGGTGTCGGCCTGCATCTCGCCGTCGATCTCCAGCTCCGGCTCCCACTGCTGCGCGATCTCGGTCGCCCGCCGCGCGCGTAGCGCCGCCGGGTGGTCGTTGGAGCCGAAATCGGAGAACGACAGCATCGCCACCCGCGGCGTCACGCCGAACCGGCGCGCGAACTCGGCGGTCAAGAGCGCGGTCTCGGCCAAGTCCTCGGCGCTCGGCTCGATCGACACCGTGGTGTCGGCGAAGAAGAACACCCGGTCGCGCAGGATCAGGATGTAGGCGCCCGAGACCCGGCGCACGCCGGGGCGGGTGGCGATGATCTGGAGCGCCGGGCGGATGGTGTCCGGGTAGTGCTGGGTGAGCCCCGAGATCAGGCCGTCGGCGTCGCCGGCCTCGAGCATCATGGTGCCGAAGTAGTTGCGGTCGCGCATCAGGGCGCGCGCGTCGCGGCGGGTCATCCCCTTGCGCCGGCGCATCACATGCAGCCGCTCGGCATAGGCCTCGAGGCGGTCGGAGGCCTCCGGCCAGACGATGGTCACCGCGTCCGCCGGCAGGTCGTGGCGGGCGAGCGCGTCGGCGATCTTCTCGCGCCGGGCGAGCAGGATCGGCCGCGCGATCTTCTCCTCGACCAGGATCTTCGCCGCGCGCAGGATCTTGTCGTTCTCGCCCTCGGGGAAGACCACCCGCTTGGGGTCGCGGCGGGCGCGGTCGAGGACGTCGTGCATCAGCTCGAGGCGGCGCGAGATCAGCGTCTCGAGCCGGCGCTGGTAGGCCGCGAAATCGGCGATCGGCACCCGCGCCACGCCGCTCGCCGCCGCCGCCCTCGCGATCGCCGGCGGCAGCCGGAGCAGGATCCGGTGGTCGAACGGCTTGGGGATCAGGTACTCGGGCCCGAACCGGAGGTCGTCGAGCCCGTAGGCCTTGAGCACCGCGTCGGGCACGTCCTCGCGCGCCAGCTCCGCCAGCGCCTCGACCGCGGCGAGCTTCATCGCCGTGTTGATGTCGGTCGCGCGCACGTCGAGCGCGCCGCGGAAGATGAACGGGAAGCCGAGCACGTTGTTGACCTGGTTCGGGAAGTCGCTGCGGCCGGTGGCCATGATCACGTCCGGCCGCGCCGCGTGCGCCTCCTCCCAGCCGATCTCGGGATCGGGGTTGGCGAGCGCGAAGACGATCGGCGCCGGCGTCATCGCGCGCAGCATCTCGCCCGAGACCATGCCGGCGACCGAGAGCCCGACGAAGACGTCGGCGCCGGCGAGCGCCTCGGCGAGCGTGCGGGCGGGGGTGTCGGCGGCGAACTCCTCCTTCTCGGGGTTCATCCCCGCCGTGCGGCCGCGGTAGATCACCCCCTTGCTGTCGCAGAGCACGATGTTCTCGCGCCGCATGCCGAGCTCGAGCCAGAGCCGGAGGCAGCCGATGGCGGCGGCGCCGGCGCCCGAGAACACCACCTTGACGGCGCCGATCTCCTTGCCCGCGAGCTGGAGCGCGTTGAGCAGCGCCGCGCCGGAGATGATCGCGGTGCCGTGCTGGTCGTCGTGGAACACCGGGATCGACATCGACTCCCGCAGCCGGCGCTCGACCGCGAAGCACTCCGGCGCCTTGATGTCCTCGAGGTTGATGCCGCCGAACGTCGGCTCGAGCAGCTTGACGGTCCGGATCAGCTCCTCGGGGTCGTGGGTGTCGACCTCGAGGTCGAACACGTCGATGCCGGCGAAGCGCTTGAACAGGACCGCCTTGCCCTCCATCACCGGCTTGCCGGCGAGCGCGCCGATGTCGCCGAGTCCGAGCACCGCGGTGCCGTTGCTGATCACCGCCACGAGGTTCCCGCGGGCGGTGTAGTCGAAGACCGAGAGCGGGTCGGCGTGGATCTCCTTGCACGCCTCGGCCACGCCCGGGGTGTAGGCCAGCGACAGGTCGCGCTGGCTGGCGGTCGGCTTGGTCGGGACGACCTCGACCTTGCCGTGCGGCTCGCGGCGGTGGTAGGCGAGGGCCTCCTCGCGGCTGATTCTCTGGTGCACGCTCCCTCCTCTCCCCGCCGCCGGCACGATCCTGGCAAGGCGTGGCGGGCGGCGCCTGCGATCTTACCGCCGGCGACTGGCGGCCCGCTCGGGCGCGGCGCGCGGGGACGCCGGCGGCGCCCGCTCCGTGCGCGGGAGCGCCGGCGCCCGGCGGCATCCGGACGCCCGGCCGGCGGCGTAGACTCGGCAACCCCCGCCCATCCGGCGGCGAACTGACCAGCTCTGCTAAATTTCGATCATGATCGTCACCGACGAGACCACCGACTTCCTGGTCATCACCCAGACCGACCACGCCCGCTTCGCCGGCGAGCTGCTCAGCCTGTGGCGGAGCGACGGGCTGCCCGACCACCCGCGGCGCACCGACCTGCTGTTCGCGGCGCGCGAGCACGACAACGGCTGGCGCGAGGCCGACGCCGCGCCCACCCTCGACCCCGAGCGCGGGCGGCCTTACGACTTCTCGACCCTGCCCGACGCCGAGCGCGCCTCGATCTGGGAGCGCGGCACCGCCCGCTTCGCCGCGCGCCGGCCGTACGCGGCGCTCCTGATCACGCTCCACGCCCTCAACGTGCTCGACGGGCTCGGCGGCGGCCGGCGGTGGCAGGGGCTCCTGGCGCGGCTCGCCGAGCGCCGCGACGAGCTGCTCGCGGCGAGCGGCGCCGGCGCCGACGAGGCGGCCGCGGACTACCGCTTCATCGACCTGACCGACGGCCTGTCGCTCGCCGCCTGCAACCGCTGGCGCGACCCGTTCGAGCGCGGCGGCGTGCGCGGCCGCTTCGACCGCGAGATCCACACCCTCTACCTCTCGCCCTTCCCGCTCGCCGGGTAGAATCGTGTCTCCTGATGGCAGATTTCGCACAGACCCCGACCGGGCCGCGCCGCGTCAACGAAGA
>CAZNIX010000369.1:0-5180 GCA_964573125.1 uncultured Thermoanaerobaculia bacterium | reverse complement strand
AACAAGGACGGCTTCGGCGACCTGCTCATCACCGCCCCCGGCGCGGTCGCGGCGGCCGGCTGAAGGCGGTCCTCGGGAGACGCGGGTGAGCGGAACGAGGACGGTCGGGAGTGCGGCGGCCGATCGCGGCGTCGCGAGGGCGGAAGCCGCCGCCGGTGGGCCGTCGGCGGCGGTCGAGGCCGCCGCGGCGGCGGCGCCGCCGGCGCCGATCGAGCGCACCATCCCGGCCCGCGTCCACGGCACCTATCTCCTGCGCCCGCCGGCCGCGGGCGATCCCACGGCGCTCGTGGTCGGCTTCCACGGCTACGGCGAGACCGCGCGCGATCACGTCGCGAAGCTCGAGCGCCTGCCCGGCGCCGAGCGCTGGCTCCTGTGCGCGGTCCAGGCGCTCCACCCCTTCTACACCAAGAGCCGCGAGGTGGTCGCCGGCTGGATGACCAAGCACGACCGCGAGCACGCGATCGCCGACAACACCGCCTACGCCGCCTCCGTGGTCGCCGCCGTGCTCGCCGAGCACCCCGCGCTCGCCGGCAGCCTGGTCTGGATCGGCTTCTCCCAGGGCGTCGCCATGGCCTACCGCGCCGCCGCCGGCGCCGGCCACCCGGCGCGGGCGCTGGTCGCCCTCGCCGGCGACGTCCCGCCCGAGATCGCCGCCCGCGACGCCCTCGACCTGCCCCCGGTCCTGATCGCCGCCGGCCGCGCCGACGACTGGTACGGCCCGGCGCGCATGGAAGAAGACCTCGCCCGCCTGCGCGCCCGCGGCCTCGACGCCCGCGGCCTCGCCTTCGCCGGCGGCCACGAGTGGAGCGCGGAGTTCTACCAGACGGCGGGGGAGTTCCTGGCCGAGCAGGTGGGGCGCTAGCGCCGCGCCGTCCCGCCCCGCCGGGTGGCGGAAGCGGCGCTCGGATGTTGTTAGGCTCCCGTCTCGAAGCGGCTCCGAGGCGCCGAAGACCGGCGGCGAGGGGCGATCCGCACCGGGAAACGCACCAGGAGAGGAAGGAGGGTCAAGCGATGGGTCAGCTCGCCACCGTAGCCACGTCACGCGCGCGCACCCGGCGTTCGGCCGGTTCGAGCTTCCTGGCCGCCGGCCTGCTCGCCGGCCTGCTCGCCGGGCCGGCGGCGGTGAGCCCGGCGGCGCCGGCCCGCGAGACGTCCGCGGCCGACGCGCCGGCGGCGAACACGGTGGCCGCGGACGACGTCGCCGCTCCGGCCGCGGACGCCGCCGCCGAGCAGGCCGGCGAGGGCGACGCCGGCGCGCAGCGCCACTCCTTCTTCTCGACCATGACCGTCACCGCCACCGGGTCGCCGGTCGACACCTTCCGCATCTCGACTCCGGTGACCGTGCTGAACGCCGAGGAGATCCGCGAGCGGGCGCCGGACAACGCCGCCGACCTGCTGCGCGACGAGCCCGGGGTCGACGTCAACGGCGTCGGGCCCAACCAGGCGCGGCCGGTGATCCGCGGCCTGCGCGGCCTGCGCGTGCTCTTCCTCGAGGACGGCATGCGCCTCAACAACGCGCGCCGGCAGACCGATTTCGGCGAGATCACCGGCCTGGTCGACGTCGACAGCGTCGAGACCATGGAAGTCGTGCGCGGACCGGCGTCGGTGCTCTACGGCACCGACGCGGTCGGCGGCGTGCTCAACCTGATCACGAAGTCCCCGTCGGCCGCCGACGGCCGCTTCGCCGGCGATCTCGGCGTGCGCTACGCGAGCGCCGGCGAGCAGCAGAAGGCGCACGCCGGCGTCGCCGGCGCGCTCGGCGCGTTCGCCTACTCGCTCGACGCCGGCTACCGCGACGCCGGGGAGTACGACGCGCCGTCCGGGAGCTTCGGCGGCATCACGCTCGACGACGACACTCCGGTCCACGACACCGGGCTCCAGGACGAGAGCGTCCACGCCTACTTCGGCTACCGGCCGGAGGGGCGCTGGACGGCGTTCGCGCGGCTGACCCGCTACCGCGCCGGCGAGGCCGGCTTCGGCTTCGTCGACCCGGAGACGATCGGCGACGACAGCGGCGTGCTGGTGCGCATCCTCTACCCGTTCCAGGACTTCGACCGCTACACCCTGGGTCTTTCGGCGGTCGACCTCGGCTCGCCGCTGGCCGCGACCGCGGAGCTGACCGGCTTCTACCAGAGCAACGAGCGCGAGCTGTCGAACGACATCCTGATCGACATCGGCCCGCTCTTCCCCGGGGCGCCGAACTCGGAGGTGCGCGCCGAGACCCTCAACTTCACCGACGTCGACACCGTCGGCCTGCGCGCCGAGCTGACCAAGCCGCTGACCGACCGCCAGCTCCTGACCTACGGCTTCGACTACTACGACGACGACTCGTTCAACACCGACCGCTCGACCACGACCACCGTCCTGCGCTTCTTCCCGGGCCCGGGCGGTGAGCTGGAGTTCGTCGACACCAGCGACCGGGCGAACTCGCCCAACGCCGGCAACCTCAACTACGGCCTGTTCGTCCAGGACGAGATCCTCGCCGCCGAGCGGTTGTCGCTGACCCTCGGCCTGCGCTGGGCGCGCGCCGAGACCGAGGCCGAGCCGACCCCGGAGTGGGACATCGCGCGGCTCGATTTCGCCGACGACGCGGTGGTCGGCGCGGCGAGCGCCACGTACCAGCTCACCGGCGCGGTCAAGCTGGTCGGCTCGGTCGGGCGCGCCTTCCGCGCCCCCAACATCATCGAGCGGCTGTTCAACGGGCCGACGCCGGAGGGGATCGGCTTCCAGGTGCTCAACCCCGACCTCGAGTCCGAGCGCAGCACCAACGTCGACCTCGGGTTCAAGGTCCGCACCCGCCGCGCCTACCTCGACCTGATCGCGTTCCGCAACGACGTCGACGACGCGATCATCCAGCACACCCTGACCGCGGAGGAGATCGAGCGGCTGCCCGCGGAGGTGCGGGACGCGATCGACCAGTCGGGGTTCGAGTTCGTCGTTCAGCAGCAGAACGCCGAGGTGCTGAAGATCGAAGGCGTGGAGATCGCCGGCGCTTACCGCTGGTACCACGGCGTGACGCTCGGCGGCAACTACACCTACCTCTCGGGCGAGAGCGAGAGCCGCGGCGCCGCCGCGTTCGCGGTCGGCGAGACCTTCTCGGAGAAGATCAACGCCTACCTGCGCTGGGACCCGCCGCGCGGCCGCTTCTGGGCCGAGTACCGCGTGCGCCACAACGGCGAGGAGGACGCCGCCCTCGACCCCGGCCAGCCCCCCGGCCCGCTCGGTCCGGTGCTGCCGTCGTTCACCGTGCACACCCTGGCGGGGGGAGTCGTCCTGTACCGGCAGGGCGCCCAGCGCCACACCCTCGGCCTGGTGATCGAGAACCTGACCGACGAGCTGTACGCCGAGTTCACCAACGCCAGCTTCTTCCGGCCGGAGCCGGGGCGGAACGCGATCCTGACGTATCGGTGGGAGTTCTGAGCGCGCGGCTCAGCCGGCTCCTGGACGCTCGCCCCCCAGTAAGGAAGCCCCTGGGGACTCAAACCCGAGCGCGCCGAACCGTGACCACCGCCCAGGCGACTATGCGGCTCGCTCGCTCGGCCGCGTCTCGAGCCTCCTTCGCGGTCGCCCGGCGGGCTTCGTACTCGACCATGTTCTTCCTGGCCAGGAGTTGGCGCATCTGCCGGGCTCGGGCCTTGATCTCCTCCGAGCCGGCGGCGGTCTCCTCGAGGAGATCGACGGCCCGTTCGTGATCGGGATCGGCCGAGCGCAGCCCGAAGAGCGCCGCGGTCACGGCGTCCGCGGCGCTGATCGCCGCGTGGATGGCGTTGAGCATCGCCGCGTCGTGCCGCGCGGCGTCGAGCGCCGCGCGGGCTTCCGCGGCGAACTGCTCGGACTTGGCCAGGTAGAGCCCGGACTCCGCGCGCGACACCGAGACCGTCTTCGGCCGCCTAGCCATCGGGCGTGTCCGCCTCCGGATCGAGGATCGGGATGCCGTCGCGGAGGATGGAACGCCAGAGCCGCGAGCCTGCCCGGCGAGGCTTCCGAGGCTCCTCGGGCGAGGACTCCGCGAGGAGGAAGCTCAGGCGGTTGCCGAAGCGCTCCCGCACGCGGTCGCCGATCTCCTCCAGGGCGGCCGTCGCGCAGGCGGCGGCCCCGGGGGCGTGGACGACCGCGACGTCGACGTCGCTCGCTGGAGACATCTCGCCCGCGGCGGCGCTTCCGAACAGATAGGCCGCCGTGACGCAGCCCGGCGCTCGCCCCACGATCTCGGTGCGCAGGAGAGCGATGAGCTCTCGCGGGAGCCGCTCCTCCCATTCGAACAGGGCGCCGAGCCGCTCGGCGGCCGCGTGGCCACGCCGGAGCTCGAAGGCGGTGGTGCGCGGCGCCCGCGACCGCACCACGACCCCTTGCTCCGCCAGGGAGGCGAGCGCCTTCGAGGCGGTCGGGTGAGACACGCCGGCCCGGCGAGCGATCTCGCGGGCGCTCGCCGGCAGGCCCGCCGGGAGCTGGTGCAGCGCGCGGAGCACACGGACATGGCTCGGGCCGCGGAAGAGGTCGTCCAGAGGAGCTTGGAGTCGCATGGCGAGGTGCCCTGGGGCCTGGCGAGCGGTAAGCAACCTTACCACGCGGTAACGATCCTTTCCAACAGATCTCGAACTGACGCCTCCCGGCGGTCTGGGCACACCTGGGGGCCGACTCGCTCGACGATCCGAAGATCTCGGTCGTGGCCGCTGACGGGTTTCCGAGCGAGCTGCCGGCGCGTTCACGACGCTCGGGGAGCGGGTGCCCCGGGATGCGGCCGCCCGAGCAGGTCGAGGATGCGGTACAGCCCGTGCTTGGGCAGCCGGGTGTAGCCGCTCCAGGCGGCGGCGGCGAGGGTGCCGTCGGCGAGCAGCTCGGCGAGCCAGCCGGCGGGGTCGGGGAGGTTGCGCTGCTTCAAGCCGGCACCGTTTTCGACCAGCCAGCGGCGGTTGTAGCGCTCGTGGGTGCCGACCGGCCACGAGAGCACGAGCGGCAGGCCGAGCGCGGCGTAGAACGACAGCTCGCTCGGCTTGGTCCACAGGACGTCGGTTGCGGCGAGCAGGCGGGCGAAGCGCGCGAGATAGGCGCCGAGGTCGGGCTCGTGGACGATCTCGAGGGCGCCCGGCGGAGCGTCGCCGAGGCCGGCCGCGGCGGCCGCGCGCGCGAAGCGCTCGGCGACCTCGGCGCGCACCCCGGCGACCAGCGCCAGCCGGAGC
>CAZNIX010000368.1:0-5205 GCA_964573125.1 uncultured Thermoanaerobaculia bacterium | reverse complement strand
TACTGCCGCACCAGGAAGTGCGCGAAGTCGCGCACCCGTGCACGCATCGCGCTCCGGCCCCGCGCCTCGGGCACGCCCCGCCGGCGCGCGAGCGCGATCAGCAGCCAGCAGGCGGCGAGGTCGGCGGCGGTGAGCGCGCCCTTGAGCGCGGCCTGCGGCCACGGCGTGCGCGCGGCTATACTGAATAGGCCGACGGCGAGCGGCGGGTAGACGGTCGGGACGTCGCGGTGCGGGAGCCGCTGCCAGAGCCGGTCGCGCAGCGGCGCCAGCTCGGCGGCGTCGGGCGGCAGGCGGTAGGGGTCGTGGCGCGCGGCCGCCACGCGGCCGTCCCAGACGTAACGCAGGAGGTCGTCGGAGAGCGACGGGGGCAGCGCGAACAGCGGCAGCCGGGCGAGGAGCGCGACGACCAGGATCCCGCGCGCCGCGGGGCCGCCGGCGGCCTCCAGCCCGCGCACCGCCAGCGCCTGCCAGAGGAAACCCGCAGCGAGGAGACCGAGGGTCCGGTACGGGTGGCGGTCGAGATCGCCGGTCAGCGCGAGCGCGACCGCGACCGCGACCAGCGGCAAGCCGCGGACGGCGGCCCGGCCGCCGGCGAGCCCGGCGAGAGAGGCGAGAGAGCCGCGAGATGACGAACGCATGGGCGGCGCCGGCGCTGCTGGGCGTCTACTACGCGATCCTGGGGGTGCTGGCGGCGTACGGCGTCCACCGCCTGGTGCTGGTGGCGCTCTACCTGCGCCACCGCCGCGACGCCCCGCGCGAGCCCGAGGCGCCGGCCGAGTGGCCGCGGGTGACGGTGCAACTGCCACTCTACAACGAGCGCTACGTCGCCTCCCGGCTGATCGACGCCGTGTGCGCGCTCGACTACCCGCGGGAGAAGCTCGAGATCCAGGTCCTCGACGACTCGACCGACGACACGCGCGCGATCGTCGCCGCCGCGGTCGCGCGCCGGCGCGCCCAGGGCGTCGCGATCGTCCACCTCCACCGCGCCGAGCGCACCGGCTTCAAGGCCGGCGCGCTCGCCGCCGGGCTGGCGGCGGCCAAGGGCGACTTGATCGCGGTCTTCGACGCCGACTTCCTCCCCCGCCCCGACTTCCTGCGCCGCGCCGTGCCCCACTTCACCGATCCACGGGTGGGGCCGCGGGTGGGGATGGTCCAGGGGCGCTGGGAGCACCTCAACCGGCGCTGGTCGCTGCTCACCCGCGTCCAGGCGCTGATGCTCGACGGCCACTTCGTGATCGAGCACGCGGCGCGCAACCGCAGCGGCTGCTTTTTCAACTTCAACGGCACCGCCGGCGTCTGGCGGCGTGAGGCGATCGAGTCCGCCGGCGGCTGGCAGCACGACACCCTGACCGAGGACCTCGACCTCTCCTACCGGGCGCAGCTCGCCGGCTGGCGGTTCGTCTACCGCTCCGACCTCGGCGTGCCCTCGGAGCTGCCGGTCGACGTCAACGGCTTCAAGAGCCAGCAGTACCGCTGGGCGAGGGGATCGATCCAGACCGGCAGAAAGCTCCTCGGGAGCATCCTGCGGGCACCGCTGCCGCTCAAGGTCAAGGCCGAGGCGTTCGTCCACCTGACCAACAACGCGAGCTACCTGCTGATGGTGCTGCTCTCGCTGCTCGTCTTCCCGGCGATGGTGCTGCGCCGCGGCTCATCCGCGGCGGTCCTGCTCGCGGTCGACCTGCCGCTGTTTCTCGCCGCCACCGCGTCGGTCTTCGCGTTCTACGTCGCCAGCCAGGTCGCGCGCGGCGGCGACTGGCGGCGGGCGCTCGCCGACCTGCCGCCGCTCTTGGGGCTCGGCATCGGGCTCGCGGTCAACAACGCCCACGCCGTGGTCGCGGGCCTCGCGCGCCGCGGCGGCACCTTCCACCGCACGCCCAAGTACGCGCTCGCCGGCCGCGGCGAGGCCCAGGACGAAGACTGGCGGGGCAAGGCCTACCGCGCCCGGCGGAGCTGGACGCTCGCGCTCGAGGCGCTCCTCGCCCTCTACTTCCTCGGCTGCTTCGTCTGGGCGGCGGCGGCCGGGATGTGGACCGCGCTGCCCTTCCTCTGGCTCTTCCTCCAGGGCTACGCCTACATCACCCTGCTCTCGCTCGGGCCGCGACTGGCGCGCGCCCGGCGGCGGGCGCCGCTTTCGCCCGCGGCGCCGTAGTAAGCTCTTCATCAGATGGCCGTCCCGGCGGTGAAGCCCGCCCCGGAAGTGCGCCTGCGCCCGGCGGTGCCGCGCGACGCCGAGCTGCTCCGGCGCTGGCGCGGCGAGCCCGAGGTGCGCCGCTTCCAGCCCCTCGCCGACCTCTCCGTCGGCCAGCTCCGCACCGACATCGCCGGCCACCGCCTGCCCGACCTCTACCGCGGCCGGGGCGAGAAGTTCCAGTGGATCGTCGAGGTCGACCGCCGGCCGGCGGGGTGGATCACGCTGGTGGTGAGCAACTGGGAGCACGGCCTGGCCGAGGTCGGCTACGCGCTGTCGACGGTCTACCAGGGCCGCGGGGTGATGACCGCGGCGCTCGGCGAGCTCGTGCGCGAGGTCTTCACGCGCACCTCGATCGAGCGCCTGGAGGCGCGCTGCGCGGTCGGCAACGAGGGCTCGGCGCGCGTGCTCGAGAAGCTCGGCTTCGTCCGCGAGGCCCGGCTCCGCCGCTACTTCCGGCTCGGCGGCGAGCGGGTCGACAACTTCCTCTACGCGCTGCTGCGGACCGACTGGCTGGGTTGACTCACAGCAGCTCGAGGTGCGCGTACTTGGCGAGCAGCTTGCGCTTGCCGGCGCGCTCGAAGTAGACGGTGAGCTTGGCCTGGTCGCCGAGCCCCTCGAGCGCGAGCACGGTGCCGACGCCGAGGGTCGGGTGGCGGACGCGGCTGCCGCGGCGGACGCCGTCGGCGGCGTCGGCGTCGCCGCCGTCGTCGACGCGGACGCCGGGGAGGCGCTGACGGCCGAAGAACGAGTAGGCCCCCTCGGCGCCGCGCGCGGGCGTGAACAGCTCGGGGCTGTCCTGGACCTCGAGCAACCCGGGGGGCAGCTCGGCGAGGAACGGCGAGGGCAGCCGGTCCTGCCAGCGGCCGGCGATCCGGCGCCGGCGGCAGGTGGTCAGCGCCAGCTTCTTGCGCGCGCGGGTCATGCCGACGTAGAGCAGGCGCCGCTCCTCCTCGAGGTCCTCGTCGGTGGCCTGGGCGTTGAAGTGCGGGAGCAGGCCGTCCTCGAGCCCGCCGACGACCACGGCGTCGAACTCCAGCCCCTTGGCGCTGTGGAGCGTCATCAGCGACACGCCACGGTCGGGCCGCCAGGCGTCGACGTCGCTGACCAGCGCGACGTGGTCGAGAAACGCGGTCAAGAGGTCGTCGTCGGGGGCGTTGGCGCCGCGGGTCTCGGCGAACTCCTCGGCCGCCGAGAGCAGCTCCTCGATGTTCTCGAGCCGCGCCTGACCCTCGGGATCCTCGGCGCGGTAGAGCGCGGCGTAGCCGGTCGCTTCGAGCAGGCGCCGGAGCAGCGCCGGCAGCGGCAGCTCCTCGGCCTCCGCGGCGAGGCCGACGATCAGGTCGCGGAAGCGGCCGAGCGCGGCCGCGGCGCGCGCCGAAAAGCCCCCCAGCTCGCGGTGGTAGAGGACGTCCCACGCCGGCTGGCCGCGCTCGGCGGCCTCCTGGCGGAGCTGCTCCTGGGTCGACTTGCCGATGCCGCGCGGCGGCTGGTTCAGGATGCGCTCGAGGGAGAACGCGTCGTAGGGGTTGCGCAGCACGCGCAGGTAGGCGATCAGGTCCTTGATCTCGGCGCGCTCGTAGAAGCGGGTGCCGCCGACCAGCGAGTAGGGGACCCCCTGGCGCATCAGCTCGTCTTCGAGCGAGCGGGTCTGGGCGTTGGTGCGCACCAGGATCGCGCTTTCGGACAGCGGGCCGCCGCCGGCCCAGGCGCGCAGGGAGTGGACGATCCAGCGCGCCTCGTCCTGCTCGTCGGCGGCGCGGTAGACCTCGATCAGGTGGCCGGCGCCGGCGTCGGTCCACAGCGTCTTGCCGCGCCGGCTGCGGTTGTGCGCGACGAGCGCCCCGGCGGCGTCGAGGATGTTCTGGGTCGAGCGATAGTTGCGCTCGAGCTTGCGCACCGTGGCGCCGGGGAAGTACTGCTCGAAGCGCAGGATGTTCTCGAGCTCGGCGCCGCGCCAGCGGTAGATCCCCTGGTCCTCGTCGCCGACCGCGGTCAGGTTGGCCTCGGGGCCGGCGAGGATCTCGACCAGCTTGAGCTGGGCGTGGTTGGTGTCCTGGTACTCGTCGACCAGCAGATAGCGGGCGCGCTCGCGCAGCCGTTCGAGCACCCCCGGCTCGCGCTCCATCAGGCGCACCGCGAGCGCGAGCATGTCGTCGAAATCGACCCCCGAGGCCTGGTTGAGCAGCCCCTGGTAGCGGCGGTAGACGAGCGCCACCTTCTTCTCGAAGAAGCCCTCGGCCGTGCGCTCGAACTCGGCCGGGCCGAGCAGCCGGTTCTTGGCGCCGGAGATCGCGGCGAGCATTGCGCGCGGGGGGAACGAGGTCTCGGAGAGGCCCTCGGCCTCGAGCGCGCGCTCGACCATCGCGAGCTGGTCCTGGGTGTCGAGGATCGCGAACTCGCGATGGAGGCCGACCCGCTCGCCGTAGCGGCGGAGCTGGACCAGCGCCCAGCGATGGAAGGTGCCGACGAAGGTCGGCAGCGGCCAGGTGCCGAGCAGATGCCCCACGCGCTCGCGCATCTCGCCCGCCGCCTTGTTGGTGAACGTGACCGCGGCGATCGTCTCGGGCGCGATCCCCAGCTCGCGCACCAGCCAGGCGATGCGGTAGGTGATCACCCGCGTCTTGCCCGAGCCGGCGCCAGCGATCACGAGCTGCGGCCCCTCGCCGTGGGTGACGGCGGCGAGCTGCTGCTCGTTGAGCGCGGCGGCGAGGTCGGTGGCGGTCGAGGCGGCCATCGCCGCCAGTCTCGCCGACCGGCCCGGCGAGCGCAAGGGCAGTCGGCGACCGCCGGTCCGGTCCGTGGGCGCTCTCCCCCGGCACCGGCGCTCGCTCTCGGTGGGTGTACCGCCGGTCCGGTCCGTGGGCGCTCCTCCCCGGCACCGGCGCTCGCTCTCGAAACTGCAGGGTCGTTGCTCGCGCCTGCTCTTCGCTGCGCGCGGGGGTCGCCGACGCCTGCAGTCTCTGCTCGTGCTGCGCTTGCTTCCCACTAACCAGTTCTCGTGGCCTCGGCGGCAA
>CAZNIX010000367.1:0-5208 GCA_964573125.1 uncultured Thermoanaerobaculia bacterium | reverse complement strand
CGCGGGGGCCGCGGCCGCGGCCCCCGCCGCCCCGTGAACCCGATACGCTTCGAGGCGCAGCGAGGACCTCACCGGCCGGCCCTTGTCGAGCTTCACCGGCGGCCCGGACCGCGCCGGCAGCGGCACCCACCAGCGACTGCAGCCGCCGCAGCACACCGCCGTCCCCTCGAGCTCCGCCCGCGCGGACTCGGGCAGCGCGAACTGCGCGCGGCAGGACGGACAGACCAGCCGGAGGGTGGTTGGCATCTCGCCTCCCCGACACTCGGCGACGCCGGAACGATGGCTCCAGACGGGTTCGAGTCTACCACCCTCCGGCCGGCGGCCCGGCCGCAATCCGGCCGGCGGCTCGGCGGTCCCGTAACGGCCCGGCGCCCGGCGCGCCGAAAGGCGTCCGGGAGGGACGCCATGAGCCTCGATCCGCAGCTTCGCCGGCGCCGGGCCGACCAGGAAGCCTTCGACGCGCAGCTCGACGAGCTGCTCCAGCACCATCTCGGCAAGTGGGTCCTGTTCGGCCGCGGACGCGCGCTCGGAGTGTTCGAGACCTACAGCGGCGCCTTCCGGTTCGGCCTCCGCCTGTTCGGGACGCGCCGCGTGTTCCTGGTCGCCCGCGTGCAGGATCCGCCCTGGAAGCTGGTCGGGCTCCAGGTCGCGGAGCTGCTCAACGCGGCGTGACGGCGCGGGCGGCTTCGACCGCCGCATCGACCGCCGCCCCCAGGATCTCGACCGCCTCGTCGAGCTGCCCCTCCTCCGCGATGAACGGCGGCGCGAGCAGGACGTGGTCGCCGCGCCGGCCGTCGATCGTGCCGCCCATCGGGTAGCAGAGGAGGCCGCGCGCCATCGCCTCGCGCTTGACCCGGGCGTGGACCTGCAACGCCGGGTCGAAGGGCTCTTTGGTCGCGCGGTCGGCGACCAGCTCGATCGCGTGGAAGAGGCCGCGGCCACGGACGTCGCCGACCCGCGGGTGATCTGCGAGGCGCGCCTCGAGGGCGGCGCTGAGGTGCTCGCCGCGGCGGCGGACCGCGGCGAGGAAGCCGTCTTCGGTGAGGACGCGCAGGGTGGCGAGGGCGGCGGCGCAGCCGACCGGGTGGCCCTGGTAGGTGTGGCCGTGCTGGAAGGCGCCGGAGCCGTCGCGGAGGGTGGCGTGGATCGCCTCGGAGACGAGCACGGCGCCGATCGGCTGGTAGCCGGCGCCGAGCCCCTTGGCGAGGACGAGCAGGTCGGGCGCGATCCCCTCCTGCTCGCAGGCGTGGAGGGTGCCGGTGCGGCCCATCCCGCACATCACCTCGTCGAGGATCAGGAGCACGCCGTGGCGGTCGCAGATCTCGCGGACGCGCCGGAAGTAGCCGGGCACCGGCGGCGCCGCGCCCAGCGTCGCGCCGGCGACGGTTTCGGCGACGAAGGCGATCGCGCGGCCGGGGCCGAGGTCGAGGATCGCCTCCTCCAGCTCGCCGGCGACGCGCAGGCCGTAGGTCTCCTCGCTCTCGCCGGGCGCGCGGTCGCGGTAGGCGGAGCACGGGGCGACGTGGCGGACGCCGATCAGGAGCGGCTCGAAGAGCTGGCGCCGCCAGAGGTTGCCGCCGACCGCGAGCGCGCCGAGCGTGTTGCCGTGGTAGCTCTGGCGGCGGGCGATGAAGGTGTCGCGCCCGGGCTCGCCGCGCTCGACCCAGTACTGCCGCGCGAGCTTGAGCGCGGCCTCCATCGCCTCCGAGCCGCCGCAGGTGAACCAGACCCGGGCGAGGCCGGGCGGGGCGGTCGCGATCAGCGCCTCGGCCAGCTCCTCGGCGGCGCGGGTGGTGAAGAAGCCGACGTGCACCCAGGGGAGCGCGCGGAGCTGCTCCTCGATCGCCGCGATCACCGCCGGGTGGCCGTGGCCGAGGCAGGAGACGGCGGCGCCGCCGCAGGCGTCGAGGTAGCGGCGGCCGGCGGCGTCGACGAGGTAGACCCCCTCGCCACGCACCGCGACCGGCGGCACCGCGCGGGAGTCGCGGTGGAAGACGCGGCTCATCGCGCCGGCTCCGGGCGGCCGCGACGGCGGACCGCCGGCCTCGACCTCGGTCTGGTGGCGCGCTCGCCCCTCCTGCCGGCATGGGAGATCCCGGAGACTGCGAGCCGGCCCCGAGCCTCTGCCCTGGCACGCCGCCCGCTCATTCCGCCAGCTCGGGGAGGTCGCGGAACAGCTCGAGCGCCTCGGGGTTGGCCAGCGCCTCGCGGTTGGCTACGGGGCGGCCGTGGACGACGTCGCGCACCGCCAGCTCGACGAGCTTGCCCGAGCGGGTGCGCGGGAGGTCGGCGACGGCTACGATCTTCGCCGGCACGTGGCGCGGCGAGGCGTGCTCGCGGAGGCGCCGGCGGAGGCGCTCGCGCAGCGCGTCGTCGAGCGCCGCGCCGTCGCGCAGGCGAACGAACAGGACCACCCGCACGTCGCCCTCCCACTCCTGGCCGACCGCGAGGCTCTCGAGCACCTCGCCGACCGCGTCGACCTGGCGGTAGATCTCGGCGGTGCCGATGCGCACGCCGCCGGGGTTGAGCGTGGCGTCGGAGCGGCCGTGAACGACGAAGCCGCCGCGCTCGGTGCGGGTCGTCCAGTCGCCGTGGTGCCAGACCCCGGGGAAGCGCTCGAAGTAGGCGGCGCGGTAGCGGCCGCCGTCGGGGTCGTTCCAGAACCCGAGCGGCACCGAGGGGAACGGGCGGGTGCACACCAGCTCGCCGGCCTCTCCGGGGGGCTGCGGCCGGCCGGCGGCGTCGAAGACCTCGACCGCCATGCCGAGCCCGGGGGCCTGGATCTCGCCGCGGTGGACCGGCGCGTTGGGATCGCCGGCGACGAAGCAGCCGCAGAGGTCGGTGCCGCCCGAGATCGACGCCAGATGGAGGTCGCCCTTGATCGCGCGGTAGACGTAGTCGAACGACTCCGGGGCGAGCGGCGAGCCGGTCGAGCAGAGCGTGCGCAGCGCCCCGAGGTCGCGGCCCGCCGCCGGCTCGAAGCCGGACCTGCGCAGGGCGTCGAGGTACCGCGCCGAGGTGCCGAAGAGGGTCATTCGCTCCTCGGCGGCGTAGTCCCACAGCGCCTCCGGGCCGGGGTGGAAGGGCGAGCCGTCGTAGAGCAGGATCGCCGCCCGCGAGGCGAGCGCCGAGGCGAGCCAGTTCCACATCATCCAGCTCAGGGTGCTGAAGTAGAAGACGCGGTCGCCGGGCCGGATGTCGACCTGGAACTGCAGCTCGCAGAGGTGCTTGAGCAGGATGCCGCCGGCGCGGTGGACGATGCACTTGGGCGGCCCGGTGGTGCCCGAGGAGAAGAGGACGTAGAGCGGGTGGTCGAAGGGGAGGCGCGCGAACGCCGGCTCGGGCGGATGCGGCGCGAGGTAGGCGGGCCAGGGGGCGGCGCCCTCGACGCCGCCGAGATCGGGCTCCTCCACCGTGTAGGGCACGACGACCACCCGCTCGACCGAGGGGAGCCGCCCGCGGATCTCGGCCAGCCGCTCGAGGCAGTCCTGGCGCTTGCCGCCGTAGACGTAGCCGTCGGCGGCGAGGAGCACGCGCGGCGCGATCTGGCCGAAGCGGTCGAGCACGCCCTCGACCCCGAAATCGGGCGAGCACGACGCCCACACCGCGCCCAGGCTCGCGGCGCCGAGCATGGCGGAGATCGCCTCGGGCAGGTTGGGCAGCCAGGCGGCGACGCGGTCGCCGGCGACGATCCCGTCGGCCGCGAGCGCGCCGGCGAAACGGCCGGCCTCGGCGCGCAGCGCGTCCCAGCTCAGCCGCCGCCGCACGCGGTCCTCGCCGCGGAAGACCACGGCGTCCCCCGCGCCACGCTCCCGCAGCAGGTTCTCCGCGAAGTTGAGCCGCGCTCCGGGGAAGAACCGCGTCCCCGCGATCGTGCCGTCGCCGCCGACCGCCCCCTCGCCGCCGTGCCCCTCCGCGCGCTCGCCGGCCACCCCGGCGAAGTCCCACACCGCGCTCCAGAACGCGCCCGGCCGCTCGATCGAGAAGCGATGGACCGCCGGGTAGTCGGGCGCCTCGATGCCGCGCTCGGCGCGCAGCCAGCCGAGGAACCCGGTCAGCCGGGTGGCGCCGACGCGCTCGGGCGCGGGGCGCCAGAGGGGCGTGCTCACGGGCGGCCGGCCCGCCGGGCCCGGTCGATCGCCTCCGCGGTGGTCGCGGGCAGGCGCGAGCGCAGCGCGAGCAGGGCGTCCATCGCGGCCGCGCGGCGCCCCGGCCGGCGCCGCCGCGTCACGGCCTGGCGCATCAGGCCGGCGACGACGGCGTCTCCGTCCTCGCCGGCGAACGTCTCGCGGAACGCGCGCTCGACCTCGTCGGGGATGTCGAAGCTCATGGTCGCCACGGGGCCCTCCGCGGATCGCGGCCCGGTCGGGGCCGGCGACAAGGATATGCCGGCTCGGAACTCGCGTCGCGTCACGGCGCCGTCGGCCGTGACGCCGCGGCGCCGGCGCGGCGCTCGAAGGCGTCGAGCAACGCGGTCAGCTCGCGGTCGACGACGACCGGCACCCGCGAGCCCGCGAGGGGCGTCAGCTCGCGACCGGCCGGGAGCGGAGCGGAGACTCCGGCGGCGGGCCGGCGGGCGCGGCGGAGGTAGGCGTCGTTGCGCGCGACGCCGATCTCGGTCGCGCTTTCGACGTAGACCGGCGGCGCGCCGGAGCGCCGGCGGGCGGCGAGCGGCAGGAGGCTCGGCACCGGGCGCGGCCGGAGGAGGTCGGCGCGGGACGTCAGGCCGGCGGCGTCGAGGACGGTGGCGAAGACGGCGGCGGTCGAGACCGGGGGCTCGAACACGGTACCGGGCAGGACGCCGGGGCCGGCGAGGAGGAGCGGGACGCGGACCCGGTCGAGGGCCAGGGAGTCGCGGTCGGCGGCGGGCAGGCCCCCCTCGCGCGGCAGGTCGTCGGGGACGGCGGTGACGATCACGAAGGTCCGCTCGAGGCGGGCCTCGGCCGCCAGCTCGTCGAGCCAGCGCCCCGGCTCGCCCGGCGGCGGCTCGCCTCGGCCGGACGGATCGGCGAGGTGCAGCCAGAGGAACCACGGCTCCTCCGCCTCGGCCAGCAGCGCCCGGGCCCCGGCCACCGCCGCGGCCGGGGCCGTCGCGGGGCGGTCGCCTACGCCGGGTTCGCCCTGGTGGGCCGCGAAGCTCCGGTCGAGGTAGGTCGCGAAGCCCCGGTCGAGGCCGAGCCGGCGCGCGGGCGTGGGGCCGCCGACCGC
>CAZNIX010000366.1:0-5230 GCA_964573125.1 uncultured Thermoanaerobaculia bacterium | reverse complement strand
CGAGGTGGAGATCGCCGAGGCGGTCGGCCGCCCGGCGGCGCCGGCGATCCCCCGCCGGCTCGCCGAGACGCTCGCCACGCGCGAGACGGCGCCGGCCGGCTCGGCCGAGGAGCTGACCGTCGACACCGCGGTGGTCGCCGGCGCCGCCGAACTGGAGAAGACCCGGGTGCTCGCCGAGCGCGCGGTGCTGATGGTCGTCGAGCCCGGCGACGGCGCGCCGCGGACCTTCCTGCTGCGCCCCGACCGGGCGTTTTCGATCGGCCGCGACCGCGAGCGCAACACCCTCGCCCTGCCCGACCCGGCGCTGTCCGCCCAGCACTTCAAGATCGTCCCCGACGAGGGGCGCTTCTACCTGCTCGATCTGCGCTCGACCAACGGCACCTTCGTCAACGGCGAGCGGGCCATGGTGCGCGAGCTGGCCACCGGCGACGTCATCCACGCCGGCCAGCTCGAGTGTAGTTTCAGGAGCTTCGCTCAGCCGATCGGCTAGTCCGCGCGCCGCATCGGCTGCAGCCGCCAGTAGCTCAGGCTCCGCCAGAGCCACTCGAGCGGGCCGAAGCGGAAGCGCCCGAGCCACCAGGCGGAGAGCGGGATCTGGAGCGCGAACATCGCGACCGTCAGTCCGATCCCCTCGAGGTAGGAGATCTCGCCGTAGAGGCCGAGGCCGTAGCTGTAGGCGACGGTGGTGAAGACCACCGAGTGCATCAGGTAGTTGGAGAGCGCCATCCGCCCGACCGGCGCCAGGAGCGAGAGCGCCCGCCGCCCGCCGGGCCGCTGCCAGAGCAGGCAGATCGTGGCGACGTAGGCCGCGGAGAGGATCGGCGGGGCGATCACGAACAGGGTGCTGAACCCGAGCGTGCCGAGGCTCGGCGTCATCCCCTCGATGCGCTCGGCGAGCAGCACGAGCAGGAGGTTGAGCACCAGGCCGACCGCGAACAGCGGTCCGATCCAGCGCCGGATCGCCGGCAGGTTGTCCTCGAGCCGGTGGAAGAACCGGAGCTTGCCGAAGCGCAGGCCGAGCACGAACAGCGCGAGGATGATCCACGCGAAGTTGATCAGGGTGAACGGGAAGATCAGGAACCACTCGCCGGCGCGGGCGGCGAAGACGTCGCCCCACGAGCCCGACGAGTAGGCCTCGTAGGCGGCGGCGGCGCCGGCGCGGAGGTCCGCCTCGAACTCCTGCAGCCCCGCGAGCTGCGGCGCGAGCCCATCCGGCGCCGCGGCCTGGACCATCGTGAACAGCGCGGTCTGGCCGGCCGCGAACAGGATCGGTATCGCGAGCAGGATGACCGCCCAGATCGCCAGCGTCCTCGGCTTGCACTTGTGGAACAGCAGCAGCGCGAACCCCATCAGCGAGTAGAGCACCAGGATGTCGCCGAACCAGAGCAGGAAGGCGTGGGCGAGGCCGATCAGGAGCAGCCAGAACATCCGGCGGGCGAAGAAGCCCGCGACCTTCCGACCGCGCGCCGTCGCGCGCTCCATCTGGACCGCCAGGCCCATGCCGAACAGGAAGGAGAACAGCGAGTAGAACTTGCCCTGGGCGAAGAACAGGATCAGCTTGTGGGCGAGGCCGTCGAGCGGCCCGGTGATCGCCGGCTCGTTGAGCACCTGCAGGTGCATGGGGCTGAAGAACAGCGCCATGTTGACCACGAGGATGCCGAACACGGCGAAGCCGCGCAGCACGTCGAGGATCGCGACCCGCTCGCCGGCGGCGACCGGGGTGAGCGGGGCCGGCGCGGGGCCGGCCGCCTCGGTCGGCGCCGGCGGGACGGCGCCGGGGTCGGTCTGCGCGGGGCCGGCGGGGATCGGCTCGCTCATGTCATCCCTCCCATGATGCCAGTGGAGCGCGGGCGCGCGGACCGCCCGCTCGAAGCTGCCCGAAAACGGTTCAAGTCTAATCGACGCCGGGTGCGATGGGCACATCGGCGGCCGGGCCGCCGGGCGCTGCGCCGGGCCTGATACGCAGCGGCGGACCCGGGTTTCAGGCCCCCGCGAGCCCCCTCGGCCGCTCGCCGGGAATCGCCGTAAGGCAAAGAGTCCAGGGAATTTAGGCGCCGGATTCCGGTCTCCTTCCCTGTGCTACCATGCCCGGCCATGGACCCGGGGGCGGCGCGCAAGAACCAGGTGTTGACCGACACCCTGCGCCGGTTCGTGCGGCGCGGGGCGCGGCCGAGCCTGGCCAAGCTCCTGGCCAAGGTGCGGCCGGAGGACGTCGCCGCGCTGATGCGCGGGCTGACCCCCTCCGAGCGGCTGACCGTGTTCCGGGTCGCGTTCCACGAGTACCCGGAGTCGATCGGCCAGGTGCTCACCGAGCTCGAGCCGGGCCAGCGGCAGGAGATCCTCGAGCGGCTGTCACCCGAGGAGATCACCGCGGTGCTCAAGCTGCTGGCGGTCGACGACGCCGTCTTCATCGTCGAGTCGCTCCCCGAGGGGCTGCGCGAGAAGGTGCTCGAGGTCGTCGACCTCAAGGGGGTGACCGAGGTCCAGTCGCAGCTCACCTACGCCGACGACTCCGCCGGCCGGGTGATGACCCCGCAGTTCTTCGCCCTGCCGGAGTCGACCACGGTGCGCGAGGCGATCGCCAAGATCCAGGAGGCCAAGGAGGTGGAGATGATCTTCTACCTCTACGTGGTCGACGACGCCGGCTCGCTGGTCGGCGTCACCTCGCTGCGCCAGCTCCTGCTCTCGCGGCCGGAGCAGACCCTGGGCGAGATCGCCCAGCGCGACGTCATCCGCGCCCACACCTCGACCGACCAGGAGGAGGTGGCGCAGCTCGCCGCCCGCTACGACCTGCTCGCGATCCCGGTGGTCGACGACGCCGGCAAGCTGGTCGGCATCGTCACCGTCGACGACATCGTCGACATCGTCAAGGAGGAGGCGACCGAGGACTTCCTGCGCATGGTCGGCACCTCCGAGGACGAGCTGCTGTTCCAGGCGCGCTCGCTGCGCGTGGCGCGCATCCGGCTGCCCTGGCTGCTGATCAACCTGGTCGGGCTGTTCTTCGTCGGCGTCCTGCTCCAGCACTTCCAGGTCAGTTTCAAGGAGGCGCTGTTCCTGCTCGCGTTCGCGCCGATGATCATGGGCATGGGCGGCAACACCGGCAGCCAGACCGCGACCGTCACCGTGCGCGCGCTGGCGATGGGCCAGATCGGCGCCCGCCACGGCGGCATGCTCCCGTACCTGTGGAAGCAGGTGCGGGTGGGGGCGGTGCTCGGGGTCGCGACCGGGGCGCTGGCGGCGGTCGCCGCGGCGGTGCTCCAGCAGAACCCGTGGTACTCGCTGGTGGTCGGCGGCGCGCTGTTTCTGGCCATCGTCGTCGCCTCGCTCAACGGCGCCCTGATCCCGCTGGTCTTCGAGCGCCTGGGGGTCGATCCCGCGGTCGCCGCCGGGCCGCTGGTCACGACCAGCAACGACGTCACCGGCGTCCTGATCTACTTCGGCCTCGCGGGCGTGCTCATCGACCGCCTGGTGCGCTGACGGCGGCATGAGATTCCACAGCCAGGAGGCGCTCATCCTCGAGGTGCGCGATCTCCAGGACGCCGACCGCATCGTTGCCTTCCTCACCCGCGAGCGCGGGCACAAGCGCGGGGTGGCGCGCGGCGCCCGGCGGCGCCACAGCCGCTTCGCCGGCCAGCTCCAGCCGCTGGCGAAGGTGCGCCTGCACTGGGGCGAGAAGGAGGGGCGCGAGCTGGTGCGCATCTCGGGCGCGGAGCTCCTGCGCCCGCCCCACGGGCTCGGTGGCGACCTCGAGGGCCTGCTGCTCGGCAGTTGCCTGGCCGACCACATGCTCGCGTTCGCCCAGGAGGACGAGCCGAGCGAGCTCTACTTCCGCCTCCTCGACTCGACGCTCGAAGCGCTCGCCGCCGGGGTGGACCGCGACCTCGCCGCGCGCTATTTTGAGGCCTGGGTGCTGCGTCTGGCGGGCATCTTCCCGCCGCCCCGGGAGTGCCCGCAGTGCGGCGAGCCGTACCCGCCGGAGGGCGCCGTGCTGCCGGCGGCGGGCGAGGCGCTGGTCTGCCCCCGCTGCGCCGGCGGGGCGCCGGGCGCGCTCGCGGTGCCGGTGCCGGTGCTCGCCTTCCTCATCGGCATCGGCCGGCTGTCGCTGCCCGAGCTGGCGGCGCAGGGCGGCGCCGACGCCGCGGTCCTGCGTCGCGCCGAGGAGCTGGCCGCGCGCGTCCGCCGCGGCTTCCTCGGTCACGAGCTGCGGAGCTACGAGGTGATGCAACGGACGCTGGCCGAGCTGGCGGGGGCGGGAGACGAACTGGCCGGCGCGGGGTAGGAGTCACGACGCGATGCGAACCCTCCAGGAACTGATCCTCTCGCTCTCGCAGTTCTGGGCCGAGCAGGGGTGCGTGCTGCAGCAGCCGTACGACCTCGAGGTCGGTGCCGGGACGATGCACCCGGACACCTTCCTGCGCGTGCTCGGGCCCGAGCCGTGGCGGGTGGCCTACGTCCAGCCGTCGCGGCGGCCGGCGGACGGGCGCTACGGCGACAACCCGTTCCGGCTCGCCAAGCACTACCAGCTCCAGGTCATCCTCAAGCCGTCGCCGCCCGACGTCCAGGCGCTCTACGTCCAGAGCCTGGCGGCGATGGGCGTCGACCTCGCGGTCCACGACCTGCGCTTCGAGGAGGACAACTGGGAGGCGCCGACGCTCGGCGCCTGGGGGGTCGGCTGGCAGGTGATGCTCGACGGCATGGAGATCACCCAGTTCACCTACTTCCTCCAGGCCGGCGGCCTCGAGCTCGATCCGGTGAGCGCCGAGATCACCTACGGCCTGGAGCGGATCACCATGTTCCTGGGGCTCTCGCGCTCGATCTACGACATCGGCTGGGTGCCGCCGAGCGACCGCGGTCCGGGGGTCGACTACGGCCAAGTGCGCCACCAGGACGAGGTCGAGTTCTCGAAGTACTACTTCGAGGTCGCCGACGTCGACTTCCTGCGCGCGCAGTTCGACGGCTGGGAGCGCGAGTCCGGCCGCTGCCTCGAGCAGGGGCTGGTGCTGCCCGCCTACGAGGGCGCGCTCAAGTGCTCGCACCTGTTCAACGTGCTCGACGCCCGCGGCGCGGTGTCGGTGACCGAGCGGGTGGCGCTGATCCGCCGCGTGCGCCGGCTCGCGGTCGCCTGCGCCGAGGCCTACGTCGCGAGCCGCGAGCGCCTCGGCTTCCCGCTGCTCGCCGCGGGCGGCCGGGGCGCGGGCGGCGAAGGCTCCGGCCCGGCCGCGGGCGGCGG
>CAZNIX010000365.1:0-5236 GCA_964573125.1 uncultured Thermoanaerobaculia bacterium | reverse complement strand
CGCCGCCCGCGGGCGCGCACGCCGCCATGCCCGACCTCGACCGCCGCTTCGCCGAGATCGACGCCCTGTTCAGCGCGGCGCTCGCGGTCGGCCCGGCCGAGCGCGCCGCGTTCGTCGCCGCCCGCTCCGGCGACGATCCCGACCTGCGGGCGGCGGTCGAGCGGCTGCTGGCGGCGGCCGAGGACGAGGAGGGCGACCCGCTGCGTCCGGGCGGCGCGCTCGGCGCCGGTCTGTTCACCGAGCTGGTCGGCCAGCTCGCCGACGCCGAGGCCGGCGACCTCGACGACCTCGACCTCGACCTCGAGGTGCTGTCGCCCGGCGAACGCGTCGGCCCCTACCGGGTCGAGGGCGAGATCGGCCGCGGCGGCATGGCGGTGGTCTACCGCGCCGCGCGCGTCGACGGCGGGTTCGAGCAGCGCGTGGCGTTGAAGCTCCTCAAGCGCGGCATCGACACCCACGAGGTGCTGCGCCGCTTCGCCCAGGAGCGGCAGATCCTGGCCACCCTCGACCACCCCGACATCGCCCGCCTGCTCGACGGCGGCGTCACCGCCGACGGCCGCCCCTACTTCGCGCTCGAGCTGGTCGAGGGCGAGCCGATCGACCGCTGGTGCGCGGCCCGCGGCCTGTCGCTGCGCGCCCGGCTGCGCCTCTTCCTCGGCGTCTGCCGCGCGGTCGAGCACGCCCACCGGCGGCTGGTCGTGCACCGCGACCTCAAGCCGTCGAACCTCCTGGTCACCACCGAGGGACGGGTCAAGCTGCTCGATTTCGGCATCGCCAAGCTGGTCGATCCCGGGCCCTGGCCCGAGGTCGCGCCGCCGACCCGCGCCACCCTCCGCGTGCTCACCCCGGAGTGGGCCAGCCCCGAGCAGGTGCGCGGCGAGCCGGTGACCACCGCCACCGACGTCTACCAGCTCGGCCTGCTGCTCTACGAGCTGCTCACCGGCCGGCGCGCGCTCCGGATCGAGGGCGCCGGCCCGGCGGCGCTCGAGCGCGCGATCTGCGAGCGCGACCCGACGGCGCCCTCGACCGCGGTCACCCTCGCCGCCGCCGGGGACACCGGCAGCGACCGCCAGCGCCGGGTGCGGCTGCGCAAGCTGCAGCAGTGCCTGCGCGGCGACCTCGACAACATCGTGCTCACGGCGCTGCGCAAGGAGCCCGAGCGGCGCTACGGCTCGGCCGGCGAGCTGGCGGCGGACCTCGAGCGCCACCTCGACGGCCGCCCGGTCAAGGCGCGCCGCGACACCGTCGGCTACCGCACGGCCAAGTTCGCGCGCCGCCACCGCTGGGCGCTCGCCGCGACCGCCGCGGTCGTGCTGGTGGCGGCGGCGCTGACCGCGCTCTACACCGTGCGCCTGGCGCACGAGCGCGACCGCGCGCAGCGCGAGGCCGAGCGCTCGGCCAAGATCGCCGGCGCGCTCTCGGAGCTCTTCCTGGTCGCCGATCCCGACCGCGCGCAGGCCGAGACCATCCCCGCCCGGGCGCTCCTCGATCGCGGCGTCGAGACCGTCCGGCGCGACCTCGCCGGCCAGCCCGACCTGCGCGCCTCGATGCTCCACGTGCTCGGCCGCGCCTACGCCCAGTTGGGGCTCAACGAGCGCGCGCGCGAGCTGCTCGAGGAGTCGCTCGGCCTGCGGCGGGAGCTGCTCGGCGACGACCACCCGGAGACCGCGGCGGTGCTCGGCGACCTCGGCGAGGCGCGCTACCAGGCCGGCGACCTGACCGCCTCCGGCGCGCTCCTGGAGCGCGCTCTGGCGCTCGAGGAGCGGACGGCGGCGGCGGGCGACGGCGACCCGGTGGCGCTCGGCCGCGCGTTCGCCCGGCTCGCCAACCAGCGCAAGCGCACCGGCGACCTCGAGGCCGCGCGGCTCCTCTTCGAGCGCGCGCTCGCGGTGCTGATCGCCGCGGTCGGGCCCGACCACGACGAGGTCGGCCGCACGCGCAACCACTACGGGCTGCTGCTCGACGCGTTCGGCGACACCGCGGGCGCCCGGCGGGAGTTCGAGGCCGGCCTGGCGATCATGGAGCGGCTGCACGGGCCCGACCACCCGCGCACGGCGGGCGTCCTCGGCAACCTGGTCTACACGCGGGGCAAGCTGGGCGACGACGAGGGCGCGCTCGCCGCCGCCGAGCGGGTGCTCGCGATCCACACCCGGACCTACGGCCTCGACGACACCCACACCGCCGGGGCGTCGAGCATGGTCGCGTATGTCCACCACCGCCGGGGCGACCACGCGCGGGCGCTGGCGATGTACGAGCAGTCGCTCGCCGGCTTCGAGGCGGCGCGGGGCCCGGATCACCACATCGTCGCCTTCCCGCTGACCTACCTCGCGCGCGAGCTGCGCCACCTCGGCCGCCACCGGGAGGCGTGGCCCTACTACGAGCGCGCGCTCGCGATCCGCCGCGCGCGGCTCGGACCCGCGCACGGCCTGGTCGGGATGGTGCTCGCCGACCAGGGCGAGTGGTGCGAGGAGACCGGCGACCCGGCGCGCGCCGAGGCGCTCTATCGCGAGGCGCTCGCGATCCGCCGCGCCGCCCTCCCCGCCGGCCATCCCGAGACCGGGAGCAACCTGGCGCTGCTCGGCGCGCTGGTCGCCGGCCGCGGCGACTGCGGCGACGCCGTCCCGCTGCTCGACGAGGCGCTCGCGGTCCTGCGCGCCGCGGCGCCCGAGGGCGAGAGCTACCGCGCGCGCGCCGAGGCGGCGCGGGCGCGGTGCGGGGCGCTTTCTTAGGTTTAGAGGGGGCGCGCGCGTCGACCTGCCGCCACCGGTAGGGGGTTCAACCGGGCCGGGCCGGCTGCGCAGGACGCCGCCGGCGGGGGTCGACCGCGCGGTAGAGCTGACGCCACTGGCGGTGGGTCTCGGCGTCGAGGTGGAGCGCGGTGCACTCCGGCGGCAGGTCCTTGATCGTGGCGTAGCGCCGGCCGCGGAAGCGGATCGAGCCGTCGCGGCACAGGCGCCCGACCTGGCGGTCCGCGGCACCGGGGTAGAACGGGTCGAACGGCAGTACCCTGACCTTCATCCACCCCAGCTTATACCTAGCCCGGCCAGAGGCTCACGCCGTCGAGCTGGACCGGCGGGGCGACGCCGTAGATCTCGAGCAGGGTGGGCATGACGTCGGCCATGTAGGGGTCGGGGGCGTCGAGCGGGACGTTCGCGAACAGGATACCGTTGACCAGCGGCGGGTAGACCGAGCAGTGGTCGCCGCTCCAGATGTCGGTGTTGGGCTCGATCGCTTGCTTGGCGACGATCCCCAGGCTGTCCTGCCAGCCGACGCGGTAGCCGCGGCTGTTGGAGGGGAAGAGGTCGGGGATCAGCGCCGGGTCGTAGGTGCCGTAGGCCTCGTCGCGGGTGAAGACGTGCGCGACCGGGTGCTCGCCGGTCTCGGCGTCGGTGAACGCCTCGAGCTTGGCCTTGATCTCCTCGACCAGCGTCCGGTACTCCTCGCCCGGCTGGACGATCCCCTGCCCCTCGCGGCCGGCGAGGTTGATGTAGACGTTGCCCAGGCCCATCGCGTAGGCGCGGGTGCGGCTCCAGTCGACGTTGACGAAGAACTCCCCCTGGTCGAACAGGTCCTCGAGGTTGGCGCGCGCCGGCCCCTCGCCCTCGAGCACGAGATAGCCCTCGTGGGCGAGCCAGTTGTTGTAGTTCATCGTCCGCCGCCAGGGCGCGAAGCCGTGGTCGGAGACCACCAGCAGGACCGCGCCCTCGGGCATCGCCGCCTCGACCTCGCCGACGATCGTGTCCATCATCCTGTAGGAGTCGAGGATCGCGTCGCCCCACCGCGCCGCCCCCTCCTCGGTGTAGAGCGGGTGCTCGGGGTCGAAGTGGCGGAACATCACGTGCTGGACGCGGTCGGTGAACTCGAAGTAGTGGACGAGCACGTCCCAGTCGGGATCGGCGAGGAGCCCGGCGAGCATCTCGCGGTACTTGGCCTCGGTCTTCTCGACGTCCTCGAGGAACACCGCCTCGTCGATCGTGCCGTCGGTGATCGACCAGGTGTCGATCGCCCAGCCGATGGTCTTGAAGCGGCCGAAGCGGCCGGTCAGCTCGTCGACCCAGCCGGCCGGCGCGGTGATGTCGAGCACCGGCGGCAGATCTTCGGGGTCGAACTGGATCGGCGACAGGTAGAGGCGCACCTCGGGGTCGAGCGAGAGCACCCGGAAGCGGCCGATGCCGGTGATTTTGATCAGCGGGTTGAACGGGAAGGTGAAGCGCACCCAGTCGCTCCACTCGCCGTCGGCGAGCTCGAGGCGCTGGCCGGAGACCGCGATCGCGAGCCGCGATTTGTCCTCGGCGACGGTCAGCGTCATCGGGATCGTGATGTAGCCGCCGACCTCGGGGAACAGCTCGTTGGGAGGCCCCTTGATCTCGGTCTCGATCGTCCCCTGGTTGTCGACCAGCTCGACGATCTCGATCGAGAAGTCGCCGCCCCCCTTGGGTTGGAAGAACAGCTCCGAGGTGAAGTAGAAGGGCTTCCCGATGCGGCCCGAGAGGTCGGGCGTGCCGAGGCCGGAGAGGAGCTCCCCGTGCGGGAACGGCTCGGGCGGGAAGGTCACCGGCACCCGGATCACGCGTACCCGCTTGCCGGCCTCGCCGAGCACCTCCCAGAACGTCGCGCCCTGCTGGCGGTTGATCGCGATCGGGCGGTCGACCGGCAGGTACTTGCCCGCCGCGTAGGCGACCCCGCCGCCGGCGAGGACGCCGAGTACCAGAGCGGCGAAGAACGCCAGCCGCGGCCGCCGGCGCAGGAACGCGAGCAGGACCAGGAACGCGAGCGCGAACAGCGCCGCGAACGCGAGCACGCCGAGGATCAGCGGGTTCTTGTCCCCCCACAGGAAAGGCGCCCGCCCCTCGTCGAACGCGGCGAAGCTCGGCCGGTAGTTCGCGGTGTCGCGCTTCAGGAAGTCGAAGATGCCGTGCCGCCCGGGGCTCAACCCGGTCGAGAACGTCGACCACGACACCGGCGTCTGCGACGGCACCGTCGAGCGCAGCGGCGCGTAGGTGCCGGTCTCCCGCAGCTTCGCGAGGTTCGGCAGCTCGCCCGCGTCCATCCAGCGCGCGGTCAGCTCGGCGTCGGCGCCGTCGAATCCGAGGATCACCACCCGCGGCGCGGCGCCGTTTTGGGCGCTGGGCTCGGCGGCGCCGGCGGCGCCGGCCGGGGCCGGGGCGAGCGCCGCGGCGGCGAGCGCGGCGGCGAGCGCGAGCGCCAGCGGCACGCCGCCGCCCGCGGCCTCGAC
>CAZNIX010000364.1:2937-5246 GCA_964573125.1 uncultured Thermoanaerobaculia bacterium | reverse complement strand
GCGGGCTTCCCGCCGGCGCTCGAGCGGGCGGCGGTCACGATCGGCGGGCCGCCGGCGCGCGGCGCCGCCCCGGAGCGCCCCCGCTCCTTCACCTTCCGCCCCGCCGGCGCCGGCGGGCTCGCCGAGGACGCGCTCTACCGCGACCTCCACCCCGAGACCGCAGAGCGTGTCCAGCTCTGGCGGCTCGCGAACTTCGACCTCGAGCGGCTGCCCGCGGGCGGCGGCGACACCGGCGAGGTCTACCTGTTCCGCGGCGTCGCCCGCGACAACCCGCGCGACGAGCGGCTGTTCGCGGTCGCCGAGGTGCGCGACGTGACCCCGGTCACCGACGCCGCCGGGCGGGTGATCGAGCTGCCGGAGTTCGAGCGGGTGCTGATGGAGGCGCTCGCCGCCATCCGCCGCGCGCAGTCGCGGCGCTCGGCCGAGCAGCGGCTGCTCTGGAACCGGGTCGTGCTCCACGTCTGGCCGCCGCTGCACCTGTCGCCGGCCGAGATCGACGGCCTGGTGCGGCGGCTCGCGCCGCGCGCCGAGGGGCACGGTCTCCAGAAGGTGGTGGTGCGCACGCGGATCGTCGAGCCCCGCGGCGGGCCGCCGCGCGACCTCGTGCTCGAGATCGGCAACCCGACCGGCCGCGGGCTCACCCTGCGCCTGCGCCGCCCCGCGAACCGCCCGCTCAAGCCGCTCGACGAGTACGCGCGCCGGGTGGTCGCCGTGCGCCGGCGCGGCCTGGTCTACCCCTACGAGCTGATCCGCCGTCTGACCCCGGCGCGCCGGAGCCCGGAGGCCGACGAGTTCCCGCCCCCCGGCGAGTTCGTCGAGCACGACCTCGACGGCGGCGGCCGCCTGGTCCCGGTCGACCGCGCGTGGGGGCGCAACACCGCGAACCTGGTGGTCGGGCTGATCCGCAGCTTCACCCCGGAGCACCCGGAGGGGATGGCGCGCGTGATCGTGCTCGGCGACCCGAGCCGGGGGATGGGCTCGCTCGCCGAGCCGGAGTGCGCGCGGGTGGCCGCCGCGCTCGACCTCGCCGAGCGCCTCGGGCTGCCCGTCGAGTGGTTCGCGCTCTCGGCCGGCGCCGAGATCGCGATGGACAGCGGCACCGAGAACATGGACGCGATCGCGCGCGTGCTGCGCCGGATCGTCGAGTTCACCCAGGCCGGCGGCGAGATCAACGTCGTGGTCGGCGGCGTCAACGTCGGCGCCCAGCCGTACTGGAACGCCGAGGCGACGATGCTGATGCACACCAAGGGCGTGCTGATCATGACCCCGGGCGGGGCGATGGTGCTCACCGGCAAGAAGGCGCTCGACTACTCGGGCGGCGTCTCCGCCGAGGACAACCAGGGGATCGGCGGCTACGAGCGGATCATGGGCCCGAACGGCCAGGCGCAGTACTTCGCGCGCGACCTCGAGGGCGCCTGCCGCCTCCTGCTCGAGCACTACCGCCACGCCTACGTCGCCCCCGGCGAACGCTTTCCGCGAGCGGCGGACAGCCGCGACCCGCGCGCGCGCGACGTGCGCGAGTTCCCCCACCACGGCGAGTTCGGGACCGTCGGCGAGGTGTTCTCCGACGCCGCGAACCCCGGCCGCAAGCGGCCGTTCGACATCCGCCGGGTGATGCGCGCGGTGACCGACCAGGACTCCGCGCCGCTCGAGCGCTGGTACGGCATGGAGGACGCCGAGCTGGCGGTGGTGTGGGACGCGCGGCTCGGCGGCTACCCGGTGTCGCTGGTCGGCTTCGAGTCGCGCCCGCTGCCGCGCTTCGGCTTCGTCCCCGCCGACGGCCCGCGCCAGTGGACCGCCGGCACGCTGTTCCCGCTGTCGTCGAAGAAGGTCGCGCGCGCGATCAACGCCGCCTCCGGCAACCGGCCGCTGGTCGTGCTCGCGAACCTCTCCGGTTTCGACGGCTCGCCGGAGTCGATGCGCCGGCTGCAGCTCGAATACGGCGCCGAGATCGGCCGCGCGGTGGTCAACTTCCGGGGGCCGCTGGTCTTCTGCGTCGTCTCGCGCTACCACGGCGGCGCGTTCGTGGTCTTCTCGCGCGCGCTCAACGACGGCCTCCAGGCGGCCGCGCTCGAGGGGAGCCACGCCTCGGTGATCGGCGGCGCGCCGGCCGCGGCCGTGGTGTTCGCGCGCGAGGTCGAAGAGCGCGCCCGCCGCGACCCGCGGGTCGCCGAGCTGGAGCGCGCGCTCGCCGTCGCCGAGGGGCGCGAGCGGGCGCAGCTCGCGGCGCGCCGCGAGGAGGCGCTCGACGCCGCGCGCTCGGAGAAACTGCGCGAGGTCGCCGCGGAGTTCGCCGCCGCCCACAGCAT
>CAZNIX010000364.1:0-2927 GCA_964573125.1 uncultured Thermoanaerobaculia bacterium | reverse complement strand
GCCCGTGGCTGATCGAAGCCGTCGAGCGCGGCATCGAGCGCGAGCTCGCGCGCTGGGCGCCGCCGGTCTACGAACCGGTCGCCCCCCGCTTCGAACGCCGCGCCGCCGTCCTCGCCGAGCGCTGAGTGGCCGCGGCGCGTCGGCTGCTGCGCCGCCGGCCGGCGGCGCGCCGGCCTGCTTCGCCCGTCGGCCTGCGCGCGCTGCCCGGCCTGATCGTGATTCTTCGCTATGATCCGACGCCGATGATCATCTCGATCGAGATCGAAGGGCTACGGGGGATTGGTAGCGGTCGCCTCGAAGGCCTGGCTCCCCTGACCGTGCTGACCGGTCCGAACGCCTCCGGCAAGAGCACTGTGCTGGACGCCTTGCTGATCGCGGCGTCGCCGGATCCATCCGACGCCGCGGGCCGGGCGGTCAAGCGCCATCCCGCGGTCTCGGGAGGTGCCCGGTGGCTCTGCCGCTTCGATGAACGAGCGGCGAGGATCGCGGTGACCACGGACGCGCAGGAGACCTGGGAGCGCCGTCTCAAGTGGTTCGACCATTGTGACGAGGAAATGCAGAGAGCCTTGCTCGAACAAGGGTCGCCCCCTCCGTACTCGATGGTCCACGTCGAGGAGAATCAGCTTGCTGACGGAGCTGCTTCCGCCTGGACGGCGTTCGGCGCCGACAACCGCTACGAAACCCAGGCCTCCGGCGGAGGCGGGCTGTCGACCGTGCCGTTCGTCCGGCTCGTCGATCCCGGGTTGCCGATCCCGCTCCACAAGACCTTCACCGAGGTGACCCGAGCGGGTCGTCGCGACGCGGTCCACGAACTGCTCGCGGAGCTGATTCCCGGATTCGAGCGCCTGGAGATCATCGCCCTGACCGAGGAGGTCTTCGGCCTGGGGATCACGCGGTGTGGACGGTCGGTGCCGCTCGGTCTCTCCGGCGATGGCATCCAGGCCTTCGCTCAGCTCGCGCTCGAAGTGGCCGCCGTCCCCAACGGTCTCGTCTTGATCGAGGAGCCGGAGGTCTACCAGCATCCCAGGGCGATCCGACAAGGCGCGCGCGTTCTGCTCGCCAACGCCCGGCGCGGTGTCCAGATGATCCTGAGCACGCACAGCCTCGAGCTGATCGACGGCCTGCTCGGCGAGGCGACCGAGAAGGACCTCGCTGGGATGGCGCTGTTCAACCTGCGGCTCGACGACGGCGCGTTGAAGGCGGGACGCCGTTCGGGCGAGGAGATCGCGTTCGCCCGGCAGACCCTGGAGAACGACCTCCGGTGAGCGGCGAGCTCCGGCAGTACGTCGTCCTCTGCGAGGGTTACGACGACCGCTCCTTCTGGCGGGGCTGGCTCCTCCATCTCGGTTGCACCGATCCGACGGACCGCGGGCGCACGACTGCGCTCGACGCTCGAGGCGACCCCGTCAGAGGACAGGGTAGGTTCTTGCTTCGAACCCCCGGCGGCTCGGACCTCGTCATCAAGCCGTACCATGGCCGAAACAACGCCCGGGACGCGGTCGCCGAGTACCTGGGCGGCCGTCAACCTCACCCCCCGGACGAGGTCATTTTCAACCTCGATTCCGACGCGGAAGACCACGATGCATCGACAGCGGAAGATCAAATCCGAGGCATCGCTCGCTATCTCGGAGCGGACGCTGACGGTGCAGGTCCGTTCGCGATCGGCGGCTCGCTGCTCCATGCGGTGGTCTGGCGGTGCGACGACCCGGAAGCGGTAGCGGGCGTGCCACGGAAGCAGACGCTGGAGCGACTCGTGTCCGCGGGGATTCGCGCTGCGTACCCGGACCGAGGACCGGCGGTCGAGACCTGGCTCGAGATGCCACCGCAGGGCCTCACACTGCCCAGAAGCTTCGCCTTCTCCTATTATGCAAAGTGGCATGCAGACCATGGAGCGGCGGACTTCTACGCATCTGTCTGGAGAGACGAGCGGGTGGCCGAGGAGCTGACGCGGCGGCTCACGGCCATTGGTGCGATGGGAATCGTGGACAGCGTGGTGAGAGAACGAGTGTGACCCCACCATCCGCGCGCCGCGACCCGCTCGGCCAGCTCTCCGGCCGCCCCGCTCGCAAACCCACGACGCCGGGCCACCCGCCGCCGCTGCCGCGGGAGGGTTCCGAGAACCCGGTCCGAAAACGGCCAGACACCGTCCCGCGGCCGTCGTAGCATCTCCTTGTCCGGGGCGCTCCCGCCGCCGGCGATGGAGACGATGACGATGCCGCTCGACCCCCAGGCCTGCCAGCGCGCCTACCGCGCGCGCGACGCGCGCTTCGACGGGCGCTTCTTCATCGGCGTGCGCACGACCGGCATCTACTGCCGGCCGGTCTGCCCGGCGCCGCCGCCGCGGCCCGAGAACGTCCGCTTCTACCCGTCCGCCGCCGCCGCCGCCGCCGCCGGCTTCCGCCCCTGCCTGCGCTGCCGGCCGGAGGCGGCGCCGGGGTCGCCGGCCTGGCAGGGGACGTCCGCGACCGTCGACCGCGCGCTGCGGCTGCTCGACGGCGACGTCGACGGCGGGCTGTTCGAGGACACCGCGTCCGAGGCGCTCGCGCGCCGGGTCGGCGTGACGTCGCGCCACCTCAACCGGCTGTTCCGCCGCCACCTCGGCGCGCCGGTCGGCGAGGTGATCCGCACCCGGCGCCTCCACGCCGCGAAGCGCCTGATCGACGAGACTGAGCTGGCGATGGCCGATGTCGCGTTCGCCGCCGGGTTCGCGAGCGTGCGTCGCTTCAACGCCGCGCTCCGCCGCGCCTACGGGCGGACGCCGAGCGAGCTGCGGCGGACGGTCGCGAGCGAGGCGGTGAACGGCACCGGCCTCGCGCTCGCGCTCCGCCTCCCCTACCGCGCGCCGCTCGCCTGGGCGCCGCTCGTCGGCTTCCTCGCCGCGCGCGCGATCCCGGGCGTCGAGGAGGTCGCGGGCGGCGTCTACCGGC
>CAZNIX010000363.1:0-5248 GCA_964573125.1 uncultured Thermoanaerobaculia bacterium | reverse complement strand
CCGCGCGGCCGGCGACGGCGAGGTCCGGCCGCCCGCGCCAGCGCGCGAGCCGCGGGGCGAGCGCCCGCCAGGCGTCGACGCCCGCCCAGGCCGCGAGCAGGCAGGCCGGGACGATGATCTGGATGAAGTAGTGGCCGAAGTTGCGCCCGCTGTAGGACGCCCCGAAGTAGCCGAGCACGAACCAGAGCGCGAGCAGCAGCCGCCCGCCCGACCTGCCGACGGCCGTCCGGCGGCGCCGGACCCATCCGGCCGCCGCCGCGGCGACCGAGACCGCCGCGCCGACGAGCAGGAGCGGGTTGGCGGTCAGGTAGTGGCGGCCGTGGGCGAACGGATCGAGCGCGGCGAGCCGCTCGCTCCAGGGGACGATCGCGGTGTAGTGCTCGACGTTGTAGGTCCAGAAGTAGAAGACGAAATCGCCGAGGGCGCCGCGGGCGGCGAAGTAGGCGAGCGTGAGCCCGAGCACGGCGAAGAAGCCGGCGGCGAGCGCGGCCGCCCGGTGCAGGGTATCCGCGCTCCACAAGGCGCCGCGCCGGTGCTGCCAGAGGAGCACGAAGAGCGCCGCCGCGCCGGCGTCGAAGATCCCCGGCTGCTTGGCGAGGAAACCGAGCGCGAAGCAGGCGCCGGCCGCGATCAGGTCGCCGCGCCGGCCGCGCCGGAGGCCGCGCCAGAGGAGCAGCATCGCCACTGCCGAGAGCAGCATCAGCGGCCACTCGGTGTGGAACGCGAGCATCTGGCTGCGCCGGTAGGTGAAGCTCGAGACCGCGACGAGGAGCGCCGCCAGGTAGCCGAGCGCGGCCCCGGCGGCTCCCGGCCGCAGCCGCCGGCCGAGGCGGTAGACCACAAAGCACGAGGCGAGGATCAGCAGCAGCAGCGCCCAGTGGACCGCCGCCAGGTCGTAGACCGAGGTCGCCGCGAAGACCGCGGCGTAGATCAGGTAGGTCACCGGCCCGCGCTGGTCGATCGCATCGCGGTAGGGCACGCCCCCTTCGAGCCAGGACGCCGCGATCAGCGCGCTCACCGACTCGTCGACGTCGCGGATCGGCAGGTCGGGGTGCGGCGCTCGCAGCCAGACGAGGAGCAGGAAGAGCGCGACGAAGAACGCGCCGGCGAGCGCGCGGCTGCGCCACCAGGCGCGCAGCGGCCGGCGCCGCCGGCGCACCGCGAGGTCGTGGAGCAGGAAGCTCCCGAGCAGTGCGGCCAGCAGCGCCGCGAGCAGCAGCTCGAACAGGCTGTAGAACGCGAAGCCGGAGAGCCCGCGCAGGGCGGCGAGTCCGAGCAGGGCGAAGAGCCCGGCCTGGGCGGCGGCCAGCGCGCGCATCCGCCGGCGCGCGGCGGGACCCGGCCGGGCGAGGAGCGGCAGGAGCGCGAGCACCGCCCAGTAGTACCGCGAGCTCACCGCGAGGACGAAGAACGGCACGAGCCCGAGGAGAAACGCGTCGAACGGGTTGCGGCGCGCCGCCGCGAGGGCGAAGCCGAGCAGCAGCACGGCGCCCGCGGCGAGGAAGAACGGTCGCTGGCGCGCCGCCAGCTCCTCGCGCTCCGCGCGGCCGGGGTCGTCGAGGTCGAGCGTGCGCACGTCGCGGGTGAAGACGTGGGCGAGGCCGATCCGCTGCTCGCCGAAGCGGTGCTGCTCGTTGTGGCGCGCGATCTCCCCGGCGAACTCTCCCCACGCTCCGAGGCGCGGCCGGAAGGCGCCGCCGCCGGCGCCGACGACGCCGATCGCGAACGCGGCGAGCCCGCAGGCGGCGAGCGCCGCGGCGAAGCGCAGGTCCCGCTTCGCCACGCTTTGGGCGCGCCACGCCCGCGCCGCCGCGGCGAGCCCGGCGGCGGCCAGGAAGACCGCCGGGAAGATGCGGGTGCCGGCGGCGTACGCGAGCAGCGCCGCCGCGGGCGCCGTCCGCCCGCGGCGCAGCAGACAGAAGCCGGAGGCGAGGGCGGCGAACCAGTCGTAGCCGAGGAAGTTGCCGACCAGCCGCCCGTCGTTGACCGGGTTGAGCACGAAGAGCAGCAGGACCAGCGCCGCGGCGCGGGCGCCGAAGGTGCGCCGGACGAGCAGGAACGTGGCCGCCAGCAGCGCGAGGTCGAGCGCGCAGAGGAGCTTGAGCGCCCACGGCCGGTCGGCGGGGAGGCGCGCGAGCAGGCCGCCGACCGCGGTCCAGAGCGGCGGCGGGTTGTAGCCGCGGTCGCGGAAGATGCCGTCCCAGCCGTCCGGCGCCCGCTGCGGCTGGAGCGCCGCCACGTCGCGGCGGAACGCCGCCCAGCGCTCGGCGCTGAAGCGCTCCTCGGGGCGGTAGCCGGCGAGTACCACGTCGCGCGGCACGACCTCGTGGGTGGCGAGGTCGCGGACGCGGTCGATGCCGCGCCAGTAGCCGGCGTCGTCGGCCGCCAGGCTGGCGGCGTAGAGGTCGCCGTAGCCCAGCTCGGCGAAGTACTTGCTGCCCAGGTAGTAGTGGTAGACGTTCCACACCCGCACCCAGGGCGAGGTCGCGAACGCCCAGAGATCCGGGGCGGTCGCCTGCGCCGTCGCGGCGAGCGCGAGCAGGACCAGCCAGCGGGTGCGGCGCGCGGCGAGCGCGGCCGCCGCCGGCCCCGGGAGACGGGGGAGCAGCAGGGCGGCGACCGCCGCGGCGCTGGCGAGGAGGCGCCAGAGGCCGGGCTCGACCCACCACGCGGCGGCCGCGCCGAGCGCGGCCGCCGCCGCCCACTGCACCGGCCGCGGGAGCCTCATCGGATCATCCCCTCCATCCCCCATCCGGACCGGGGGTCTGGCGGGGAGCCATTGTAGGGGCGACCGGCCGGTCGCCCCCGGCGAGGCTCGACGACGGAGGCCGCTCGCGCCCTACGGACAGACCGCCAGGGCGGCGGTGTCGGTCACCGTCCGCGACGGGTTGCCCTGGAGGTTCCGGTAGAACTTGCCCTGGCCGGTGTGGGAGTCGGTCACCCGCAGCTCCCAGCGGACGTTGGTCGTGGCCGAGGCGAAGACCCAGTAGCGGCCGTTCGAGGCGCAGCCGTTCAGGAGCTTGACCACCATCTCGTAGTTCGTGCTGTTGAAGAACCAGAGCAGGTCGGCGCGGTCGGAGTTGAGCTGCTGGACCGACGTCGCGCGACCCGACTGGCCGTTGGGCGTGGTCCAGGTCACCTCGACCCGGAAGCGGTTGTCGTTGAAGCAGAGCGTGGTCGGGTTCGGGAGGCAAGTGAACGGCGCGACGGTGAAAGTGCCCTGGAGATCGTCGTCGTCATCGTCGTCGTCATCGTCGTCATCGTCGTCGTCGCCGGTGCCCCGGCTCGACGTCGACTTGGGGCCGCTCTTGTCGCCGGGGACGTCCGGCAGGCCGTCGCCGTCCGCGTCGGCGTCCTCCGGGTCGAGCAGGCCGTCGCCGTCGCGATCGGCATCGTCCCAGTTGGGCAGGCCATCGCCGTCCATGTCGTCGTCGTAGGCGTCGATCACGCCGTCGGCGTCGAGGTCGGCGGCCACGATCAGCACCGGGTCGCCGAGCTTGTCGGCGGCCGCCGGCCGGGGCAGGAGCACGGCCGCCGCCGGGAGCGTTGCCAGGACCGTCAGGCCGAGGCGGAAGAGAAATCGCTGGGTCGAGGGGCGCATGGTGGGGGGGTCCTCCGTCTTGAAAGCGCGCGGCGAGGGTGCCTGCGTCGGTCGCGAGTGTGCACGACCGAGGATGAACGGGAGATGACAGCGCTCGCGTCAGCGCGGCGCCGGCGCTTCGAGGGCCGTCCCGGGGACGGCGCCCGCCTCGCGCAGCAGGATCTCGCGCAGGCCGAGCAGCGCGGAGACGCTGTGCTGGACGTAGTCGATCCGCACTTCCCAGTCCGTCAGGCTGCGGCGGAAGCCCCCGGCCGCGCGGTCGGGCCGTGGCAGGTAGAGCGCGCTCTCGGCGCCGAGCTGGCAGCGCCGCTGGAACGCGGCCATGCGCGAGAGCGCCTCGACGAGCGGCCGGCGGTCGCGGCCGGCGCGCCGCGCCAGCGTCGCCATCGCCACCAGCGCCTCGGCGCGGGTGGCGGTCGGGGTCGTGCGCGGCGGGTCGTAGAACGAGCCGATCCAGTCCGGGTGCGGCGAGCGTTTGCGCTGGGCGCCGACGATCGCCTCGGCGATGCGCGCGCCGTGGGCGGCGTAGCGGGGATCGCCGGTCAGCTCGTCCAGCTCGGCGAGCGCCATCAGCAGCCAGTGGTCGTGCGGCAGCTCGGCGGTCGCCTTGCCGGCGTCGCGGCCGTCGATCAGCCAGTCCGCGCCGCGCCGCGCCGCCGCCAGCCAGGCCGGATCGCCGTCGAGGCGATGGAGCCGCGCGAGCGCGAGGATCGCCTCGCCCGGGTAGTAGATCGACTCGAACTCCTCGGCGTCCGGCTCGCCGTAGAAGTACTTCGACGCGAAGCGGCCGTCCGGGCCCTGCTGGTGGAGGAGGAAGCGGGCGAGGCGGCCGGCGCCGGCGAGCCAGCGGTCGTCGCCGCTCACCCGCTGGTGCTCGACCATCGCCAGCACCGCGAGCGCGGCGCCGCCGAGCTTGGCCTCGCCGCCGCCGATCTCGGCGACGGCGTCCCAGTCGGCCCGTGCGCCGGCCCCGGCGCCGGCGTCGTCGGGGCGCGGGCCCGCGACGTGTGCGAGCAGCGCGGCGACCCCGCGCCGGCCGGCGTCGAGGAAACGGGGGTCGCCGGTCGCCCCGTGCAGCTCGAACAGGGCGTAACAGCTCCCGGCGTGGCGGAGGAGGTTGTAGCCCGGCTCGACGGCGTCGGCGGTCGGGTCGTAGAGGTAGTCGAAGCGGCCGTCGGCGAGCTGGTGGCGGACCAGGTAGTCGCCGCCCGCCCGCGCCGCCGCGAGCAGCGCCTCCGGCGAGAGGTTCGGCGCGCGGTTGTTGCCGCGGTAGAGCTGGATCGGCAGGCCGTCGCCGCCCTCGGCGAAGCTGTCGAAGCGGACGGCGCGGTAGGGCGCGCCGGCCGCGCCGGGATCGCCCTCGACGCCCGCGGTTCGCCGCGAACCCTCGGCGAGGTAGCGCGCGAGGCAGTCGGCCCGGAGGGCGCCGCCGTCGGTCAGGCCGCGGGACATCAACTCCTCGGGGAGCAGCATCAGGTCCGGGCCGGGGAGCCAGAGGCCCTCGAGGCTCGGCTCCAGCTCGGCCGCGCCGCCGGCGCCGAACCGCCGCTCCGGGCCGAGCGCGGCGACGAGGTCGATCTTGAGCGGGCCGGCGGCGCGCTCCGCCGCGTCGCTGCGCGCCGCGAGGTCGTCGGCCGCCGCCGCGAC
>CAZNIX010000362.1:0-5250 GCA_964573125.1 uncultured Thermoanaerobaculia bacterium | reverse complement strand
CCCGCCGGTAGGCGTCGGGGAAGCTGAAGTGGTAGCGGCGGACAGGTACGCCGGGTTGCGCCGCAGCGCGACCGCGGCGGCGAGCGCCTACTCGGCCGCCCGCGGCATCGGCCCGTGGTAGGCGCAGTTGAGGTAGGCCCGAATCTCAGGGCCTGCGCTCGCCTGCTCGATGGCCGGGCGGGTCGTGCCCGATGCGCCGGGAGCAGGCCGGTGGCTCAGCGCACCAGCTCGTAGTCCACGCCCAGCAGGTCGTAGACCCGGATCGCCCGCAGGTCCCGCGTCAGCAAGGCGGCGCCGGCGTGCCGCGCCGTCGCCGCCACCAGGGCGTCGTAGACCGCGCCGCCGACGATCCCCGCCGCGGTCGCCTCGTCGAGCAGGCGCAGGTGGGCCGACGCCGGCAGGGTGAGCGGCCGCTCGGGGAAGCGGGCGCGCAGGAACGCCGCGACGAGCTGCGGCCGCGCCCGGTGCGGCGGCGGCAGACGGGTCAGGACCGAGAAGCTCTCCAGGCCGACGTGGGCGGGCAGGCGGGGCCGGCGGCCGAGCGCCGCGACCGCGGCGCGATGGCCTTCGTGCCAGGAGGCGAATCCGGCCACCACCACGCTGGTGTCGGCCGCGATCACCGCCGGGTGCGCTCGAGGGTGGCGCGGACGATCTCGTCGGTCAGCGGCGGCAGCTCCTCCGCGGGGACGGCGACCGGCCCGCCTTCCCGCTCTTCGAGCGACATCGGGACGGCGGCGGGCTCGATCTCGATCCGGCCGTCCTGTTCGCGGATCTCGAGGATCCGGCCACCGGTCAAGCCGAGCCGGTCGCGGAGGTCCTTGGGGATGACGACCCTGCCGGCCGTGTCGATGGTAGTTCGCATGGCAGGAGTCTACCATCGCCGCCGGGCGCGCGCGACGACGGCGCTCCCGATCGCTCAACCAGACCATGTCGCGGACGTCAGAGGCCGAGCAGCTCGGCCAGCCGCTTCGCCGGATCGGCCGGATCGGGCGGCGGGGGGTCGGCGTCCACGTCGCGGCCGGCGGCGGCGTCGGCGAGCGCCTCGAGCAGGCGGTCGATGTCGCCTTCGGTGTTGTAGACATGGGGCGAGACGCGCAGGAAGCTCTCGCGCGAGCTGACCGCCACGCGCCGCTGGCGCAGCAGCCGGAACGCGCGCGCGGTGGTCTCGCGGTCGGGTCCGGAGAGGCAGAGGATGTTCGAGCGCAGGGTCCCCGCGGGGGCGCCGGGAGCGAAGCCGCCGAGCGGCGTGAACGCGGCCGGCAGCCCCGCGATCAGCCGCGCGTGGAGCGCGCGGCAGTGGGCCGCGACCGCGGCCGGGCCGATCGCGGCGAGCCAGCGCGCGGCGGCGGTGCCGGCGGCGACGTTGAAGAAGTTCGCCGGCTCGTTGGCGTCGAACCGCCGCGCGCCGGGCCGCGGCGCGAGCGGCAGCTCGGCGAGGGCGTTGAAGTTTTCGGCGCCCTCCATGCCGAACCAGTTGACCTCGGCCGGCTCGAGGCGCGCGGCGAGCGCGGGCGCGACGTAGGCGAAGCCGAGCCCGTAGGGGCCGAGCAACCACTTGTAGCCCGAACAGGCGACGAGGTCGCACGGCGTGGCGGCGAGGTCGAACGGCAGGCCGCCGATCCCCTGGCTGCCGTCGACCGCGAAGAGCACGCCGCGCGAGCGGCAGAGCGCGGAGATCGGCGCGAGGTCGAGCCGCCGGCCGTCGGCGTAGCCGACCCAGGAGACCGAGACCAGTCGGGTGCGCGCCGTGAGCGCGGCCTCGATGCGCCCGGCGGCGCCGGCGCCGGCGCCGAGGTCGACCCCGCGCACGGTCACGCCGCGGCGCTCGAGCCAGAGCCACGGCAGCCGGTTGGCCGGGAACTCGCCGCGCGGGACGACCACCTCGTCGCCCGCGCGCCAGTCGAGCCCGCCGGCGAGCAGCATCATGCCGCGGGTGGTCGAGTCGGTGAGCGCGACCTCCTCGGGGCGGCAGCCGATCAGCCCGGCGATCGCCCGCCGGTAGGCGTCGGGGAAGCTGAAGTGGTAGTGGTCGGACAGGTACGCCGGGTTGCGCCGCAGCGCGACCGCGGCGGCGAGCGCCTCCTCGGCCACCCGCGGCATCGGCCCGTGGTAGGCGCAGTTGAGGTAGGCCCAGCCGCCGAAGCCGGCGAACTCGCGGGCGCGGTCGTCGAGCGTCATCGTCGCCGATCTCAGGGCCTGCCCGCTCCGATCGACGGGCGCCGGGCCGCAGCGCGCGGCGCCCGGGCGCTCACCCCGGCAGCCGCAGCACCAGCCGGTAGGCGCCGATCTCGTCGCGCTCGAAGACGTCGACGCAGCCCCAGAGGTAGAGCTGGAAGCGGCGGAACTGGCGGCGGCCGAAGCGGCGCTCGATCTCGTCCCGGTTGCGCTCGAGGTTGCGCGCCCAGTGGAGGCAGGTCAGCCGGTAGCTCTCGCGGTCGTTGTCGACGGCGAGCACCTCGAACGGGGTCTTCGCCACCTCCGTGAGGTAGTCGTGGAGGCAGAGCGGGGTGGCGTTGCCGGGGAAGACGAAGCGGTAGACGAACGAGGAGAACGGGAACTTCCGCCGCGACGCGCAGGCGTCGAGGTAGACGCGGCCGCCCGGCTTGAGCAGCCGGCGGTACTGCGCGAGGGTGCCGGCGTAGTCGGGCAGGTGCTCGGTGACGCCGAGGTTGACGATCGCGTCGTAGGGCTCCTCGGCGCGGTGCTCGAGGAAGTGCTCCTGGAGCACCTGGCAGGGGAGGCCCTCGCGGTCGATCAGCGCCTGGACGTAGCGCTCGGACGGCCCCGAGATGGTCAGCGAGGTGACCGCGATGCCGCGGCGGCCGGCGAACTCGGTCATCCCGCCCCAGCCGGCGCCGATGTCGAGGATGCGCTGGCCGGGCTCGGCGCCGACCGCGTCGAGCGCGAACTCGAGCTTGCGCAGGATGGCGTCGTCGAGCGACTCCTCCGCGCTCGCGAAGAGGCCGTGCGAGTAGACGCGGCGGCGGTCGAGGAAGGCGAGGTAGAAGTCGGCGTCCTCGTCGTAGTGCTGGGCGACCCACTTCTCGTCGCTGCGGACCTGGCCGAAGACCAGCGGGTGCAGCACCTTGGCCCACAGCTCGCGCAGCGGGTGGCGGTCGGAGAGCAGCGGCCGCAGCCGCAGCACGGTCAGGATCTCGCCCTCGAAGTCGAGGTCGCCGGCCAGGTAGGCGAGGATGAACCGGGTCTCGTCGAGCGCGGCGAGCGCGGCGCGGCCGGCGCGGCTCTCGACCCGTACCGTGAACGCCGGCTCGCCGGCCCCGAACTCGAAATCGGCGCCGTCGTCGAGCACCAGCCGGAACGCCGGCGGCGGTACCTCGGCCGCCGCGGCGTACCGCTCGTAGGCGCGCTGCAGCCGCCGCAGGGCCGGGCGGACGAAGTCGAAACGCGGAGCGGCGACGGCGGCGGGCTGCGGGAGGGCTCGGCTCATGGCTCACCTCCAGGAGAGCGTTTGGCGAGACACTGTACCAGGCCCGCGGTGCGGCCCGCGTCAGGATTGCGCGAGGTTTTCGTCGCGGCGCCGCCGCTCGCGGGCGCGGTCGGTCAGGCGGCGGGCGGTCCGGAAGGCCGCGGCAGGGCTCACGCCGGGCCGCCCGCCGCCCGCCGCGGCCACACCGCGAGCGCCAGCCCGGCGAGCGCGAGCCCGCCGCCGAGCCACTCGAGCGGCCGGGTCTGCCAGAGGAAGACGGCGGGGAAGAGCAGGGACAGCGCGAGCTTCGAGACGGTGGTCAGCGGCGGGTTGAGGAAGACCGTGAAGCCGAGCGTCGAGGCCGGCAGGTGGCGCAAGAGCCAGGCCCAGACCGCGTAGCCGAGGAGCGTGCAGAGCAGCGAGAGGTAGAGCAGCGCCGCCCAGCCCGCCGCGGGCAGCGCGAGCAGCTCGGCGCCGCCGGCCCAGGGGAGGAGCGCGCAGAGCGGCAGGCCGCCGGCGGCGATCGTCAGGTAGGTCCAGACCAGCGGCGAGGCGGCGACCGTCACCGGCTTGCTCAAGATGGTGTAGAGCGACCACGAGAGCGGCGCCAGCGCGGTGACGCCGAGCACCAGGCCGTAGCCGGCGGCGGCGCGGGGATCGCCCTTCGAGAGCGCGATCACCACCAGCCCGGAGAGCGCGACGAGGAACGCCGCCGCCCGGCGCCGGGTCAGCCGTTCGCCGAGCACCGCCGCCGCGAGCAGCATCACGAACAGCGGCAGGAGCGCGGTGGTCAGCGAGGCGACCGGCGGCGGCACGCCGTGCTCCTGGCCGAAGTAGAGCGCGAAGTTGTAGGCCGGCACCGCGAGCAGGCCGCCGGCGAGGAGGCGCAGCGGATGGCGGCGGACGATCGCCGCCGTCTCGCGGCGCCGGAAGAGCAGGCAGTAGGCGAGGCACACCGGCGCCACCGGCACGAAGCGCGCCACCGACAGCCCGGCCCAGCCGAAGCGCGCCGGCACCCCCTCGCCGCCGAGCAGGTAGGAGGCGGCGACGAAGCTGTTGCTCCAGATGAGGAACAGGGCGAGGGCGGTCAGCAGGTAGGCGAGGGCGGAACGCCTCGACCGCGGGCGGCGGTCCGGCCGGCCGGTCGACCGGCCGGCCGCGCTCGGACCCGGCGCCGCCGGCGGGATCGACATGGGCTCGGCGCGCATCCGACGTCCTCGCGATTCCTCCGCCGCGGCGCGTATCGAGCCGGCGGTGGGGCGGGGCGGATGCTACCTGCGATCGCGCGCACTCCGCAGGGGGCCGGGGAGGTCCGGGGAGGCGCCCGCGCGCGGGCCGAGGCCCGCCCCCTGCACCGGCCCCCGGGACCCGAAGACGAGGTCGCGGTCGAAGTCATACGGGTCGGTGGGCTCGCCCGGGTAGTCGGCCGGGTCCTCGTGCTCGAACTCGCCGTCCGCGCCGGCGCTCGCGAGCCGGTACTCGTCGCAGCCGGAGGCGAGCGAGCTGTTCCGCCAGCAGGTGTAGCGGAACGGGCGCTTCCAGCCGTCGGCGGTCGCGATCCCGGGCTCCGCCACGCCGGCCTCGACGAGGATCGCGGCGAGCTCGGCGGCGGAGCCGGCCTCGGGGTAGCGCCGCTCGGCGACGTAGTAGGCCTCGAGGGCGGCGGAGATGGCCAAGGAGTCGTCCACGGTCTGCTTCCAGCGCGCCTTGCTCAGGGCGTCGAGGTAGTTGGGGATGAGGATGGCGGCGACGATGCCGAGGACGGCGACGAGCATGAAGCCGCCGACGACCACCGAGATCGCGGTCAGGACCGGATCGATGCC
>CAZNIX010000361.1:0-5274 GCA_964573125.1 uncultured Thermoanaerobaculia bacterium | reverse complement strand
CGCGCGCCGGTCTCCGCGCGCGGCGTCCCCGGCGGGCTCGCGGCCGGCGCCGGCGAGCGCGGCGACGAAGCGGTCGCGCTCGAGCATCGCGTCCGGGCCGAGCTTGAAGTTGCCGAGCGCGTCGTCGGCCGCGGGGTCGGCGCCCGCGAGATAGATCACCAGCTCGGGCGCCACCGCCGCGAACACCGGCGGCAGCCGCCGGCGCAGGACGGCGAGGTACTCCTCGTCGCCGGTGCCGTCGGGCAGCTCGATCACGGTCGCCGCCACCACCTGCGTCGGCTCGGAGGTCAGGTTGTGGATCGAGAACGTGTGCACCGTGGGGTCGGCGGCGAAGATCGCGCGCGTGCCGTCGCCGTCGTGGAGGTCGAGGTCGATGACCAGCACCGGCCCGTCGAGGCCGCGCTGGCGGGCGTCGTCGATCGCCGCCGCGACGTCGTTGAAGACGCAGAAGCGCGCGCCGCGGTCGGCGAACGCGTGGTGGAAGCCGCCGCCGAGGTTGACCGCGGCGCCGCCGCCGGCGAGCGCGAGCCGGCAGGCGAGGCGCGTGCCGCCGGCCTGGAGGCGCTGGAGGTCGAGGATGCGGTCGGCGACCGCCTCGGGGACGCGGAAGCCGACCACGCGGGTCAGCGCGTCGCGGTCGAGCAGCGAGTCGAGGTACTCGGGGGTGTGCACCCGCGCCAGGGCCTTGAGCGACAGCGGCCGCGGCGCGTGCACCGCGCGCTCGCGCACCAGCCCCTCGGCGTCGAGGAAGGAGAGGATGCGCTCGCCGCGCTGCGGGTCGTGGAGCGCCCCGGGCAGGTGCAGCTCGTAGTCCGGGCCCCACACGAAGTCGACCCGCCGCGGGTGCACGCGCTGGCGCAGGCGGCGCCAGCGGCGGCGGATCGAGGCGGCGAGGTCGGCCATGGCTCGGGGCGCCGGCGGCGCGGCCGCGGCCGGCCGCCCGGTCGGTCAGCGCAGAGTCACCCAGGTCGCGCCCCAGCCGCCGGCCTCGGCCGGCGCGTCGCCGAACTCGACCACCCGCGGATCGCGCTCGAGCAGCGTGCGCACCGTGCGCCGCTGGACGCCGGCGCCGCGGCCGTGGATCAGGCGCAGGCGGCGCAGCCCCTGCTCGTAGGCGGCGTCGAGGTAGTCGCGCACCACGTCCGGGACCTCGCGCGGCAGGAAGCTGTGGAGGTCGAGGACGTCGGTGATCTCGACGACCTCGACGATCTCGACGGCCGCGGGATCGAACGCCTCGGCCGCGCCGGAGTCGGCGTCGCCGGGAGCGGTCTCGGCGGGCTCGTCCCGCTCGCGCGCCACGGTCACGCCCCCACCGCGCAGGTCCGGCACAGGCCGTAGAGGATGATCTCGTGGGCGTCGGGCCGGAAGCCTTCGGGCGCCAGCTCGCCGACCCGGCCCGGGCAGTCCTCGACCTCGTAGACCCGGTCGCAGCGCCGGCAGTGGAAGTGGTGGTGATGGTGCTTGCCGCCGACCTCGTAGCGGCTCGCCGCCCCCGGCAGGTCGACCGCGCGCAGCCACCCCTCGTCGACCAGCGAGCGGATGGTGCGGTAGACCGTCGCGAGCCCCAGCCCGGGCGCCTCGACCGCCGCCCCGCGCAGCACCTCGCGCGGCGACAGCGGCCGCCCGGCGGCGCGGAACGCCCGCTCGATCGCCCGTCGTTGCTGGGTCCTGCGCCGGTCCGCCTGCGCCACCTCGGCCTCCGGCGGGCATGATAGCGGAGGCGGCGGCCGCCGCCCGGACGGCCCGCCCGGCCCGCGATCGTGGATCGCCGGCCGGCGTGTCATAGAATCGCCGCCACCCTGCGATGACGACCGACGCCAACGACCCAGCCGAGGTCCTGCGCCGCGGCATCCGCGCCTGCCGCGAGGAGCGCTGGCGGGAGGGCTTCGACGAGCTGACCCGCCTGGCGCGGGAGCGCGAGGCCGAGGGCGGGCTGCCCGGTCTCTTCTACTCCTACCTCGGCCAGGCGATCGCGCGCTGCGAGGGACGCAAGCACGAGGGGCTCGAGCTGTGCCGCCACGCGGTGCAGATCGAGCCGTTCCGGCCCGAGAACTACCTCAACCTGTCCCAGCTCTACGTGATGGTCGGCAACCGGCGCGGCGCGATCCGCGCCGTGCGCGACGGCCTCGCGCTCGACTCCGATCACCGCGGCCTCAACGAGATGCGCGTCCGGCTGGGCATCCGCCAGCGGCCGCCGATCCCGTTCCTCTCGCGCCAGAACCCGCTCAACGTCGTGCTCGGCCGCTGGCGTTACAACGCCGCGGCCGCCGCCGCGGAGCGCCGCCGGGAGCGCAAGGAGGAGGAGGCGCTCGAGCTGAAGCGGTAGCGGTTCGCGACTGCTCTCCGGCCGCAAGGCGCAGCGGGGAGTCGAACGTCCGCGCCAGCCGCGCCGCGTAGACCCGCGCGCGGTTGTTCACGCCTTTGCATTTGTCGTGATATACAGACATAGGCTGCTGTTCAACCAGGCTCTCCCGACTTCCGGATGAGCCCAAGATGAGGCGCTACCGTGGCGGAGCGTCCCGAAGAGTCGCCACCGATCGATGCCCTGACCGTTGTCTGGACCAACTGAAACAGCGCGCGCAGGACGCGAAGGACGTCCACGCGGTTCCCTCCACCCGCGACCAGCTCAGCCGCTACGTCGACTGGTGGACTTCTCACGAGTGGTCTGGCACGGGGTCGATGGTGAGAAGGACGGGTTAGGATCGGCGAGTGTCTTCCGCGCGCCGCCCGCCCGCGCCCGCCTACCGGCGGATCTACGCCGTGGTCCGCCGCATCCCGCGCGGCCGGGTGGCGACCTACGGCCAGGTCGCGGCGCTCGCGGGGCTGGCCGGGCACGCCCGGCAGGTCGGCTACGCGCTGCACGCGCTCGCGGACGGCGCGGGCGTGCCGTGGCAGCGGGTGATCAACCACCGCGGCGAGATCAGCCCGCGCGCCGAGCCCTACTACGAGCCGCTGCAGCGGGCGCTGCTCGAGGCCGAAGGGGTGGCGTTCGACGCGCGCGGCCGGGTCGACCTCCGGCGCTTCCGCTGGGAGCCGCGGCTGCGCGGGGCGCCGGCGGCGCGGCGCGCAGGCGGACGGTTCAAGGAGGACCGGAGATGAGGAGCAAGACTGGTTTTTCGATCGCCGCCCTGCTGCTGATCGCGGCGGCGGGCGCGGCTTTCGCGGCCGACGCCGGCGAGAAGGCGACCGCGGAGGCGCTCGGCCAGGCCCACGCCCGGCGCTTCCGGGCGATGGTCGAGCGCGACCTCGCCGCGCTCGGCGAGCTGCTCGCCGACGAGCTGACCTACACCCACTCCAACGGCAAGGTCGAGACCAAGGCCGAGTTCCTGGCCGCGCTCGAGGGCGGCGCCTTGGCCTACCTGGCGATCGAGTCCGAGGGCGAGTCCCCGCGCCTCTACGCCGGCGGCACGGTCGGCCTGATCACCGGCACCGGTCGCTTCCGCGTGCGCCTCGGCGAGCGCGAGGGCGAGGCCAGGCTGCGTTACACCAGCGTCTACGTCCACCGCGACGGCCGCTGGCGGCTCGCCGCCTGGCACTCCTCGGCGGTGCCGCCGGAGTGAGGCGGCCGCCGCCTCGTCGCGGGCTCCGCGGTTCGGACTTCGAGGAGACGATGGGCGCCGGGGAGGTGTACTACCATCCGGCCTCGGCAGGAGGGCGGCGGTGAAGGTCTGGGAGATCGCGGGCTCGTTCGGCATCGACCGGCTGCGGATCGTCGAGCGGCCCGACCCCGAGCCGGGACCGGGCGAGCTGCTGCTCGCGGTCCGCGCGGTGGCGCTCAACCGCCGCGATCTGATGACCGTCGAGGGGAGCTACAACCCGAAGCAGCCGCTGCCGCTCGTCCCGTGCTCGGACGCCGCGGCCGAGGTGCTGGCGGTGGGGGAGGGGGTGACCCGCTTCGCCGAGGGCGACCGCGTCTGCCCGCTCTTCTCGCGCGAGTGGCTGTGCGGCGAGCCCGACCGCGAGCGGCTGCGCTCGACCCTCGGCGGCCCGCTCGACGGCACCCTCGCCGAGCGCATGGTGGTGCCGGCGGAGTCGGCGGTGGCGGCGCCCGAGCACCTGACCGACGAGGAGGCCTCGACCTTGCCGTGCGCCGCGCTCACCGCCTGGAGCGCGGTCGTCACCCACGGCCGCACCCGGCCCGGCGACGTCGTGCTCGTGCTCGGCACCGGCGGCGTGGCGCTCTTCGCGCTCCAGTTCGCGACGCTCGCCGGCGCGCGGGTGATCGTCACCTCGTCGTCCGACGACAAGCTCGCGCGCGCCCGGGAGCTGGGCGCCGAGGCGACGATCAACTACCGCAGGGACCCCGAGTGGGGGCGGCGGGTCAAGGCGCTGACCGGCGACCGCGGCGCCGACCTGGTCGTCGAGGTCGGCGGCGCCGAGACCCTGAGCCGGTCGCTCCACGCCGTGCGCATGGGCGGCACGATCGCGATGATCGGCGCCCTCGCGGGCGGCGAGGCGCCGCTCTCGGTGATCCCGATCCTGATGCGCCAGGTGCGCGTCCAGGGGGTGCTGGTCGGCGACCGCGAGGGCTTCGAGGCGATGAACCGCGCGCTGGCCGCCCACGACCTGCGGCCGGTCGTCGACCGGGCGTTCCGGTTCGACGAGGCGCCCGAGGCGTTCCGCCACCTGGCCTCGGGCAAGCACTTCGGCAAGGTGGTCGTCCGCGTCTCGGGGTAGCGATCCGGGCGGCTCAGGCCGACGCCGCGGCGGCGTCCGCGCCGGTCAGGAAATCGACCGCGGCGGTGACCACCTCGGGATCGCGCAGGAGGCGCCGGTGGCCGAGGCCGGCGGTGGCGAGCAGGCGGGCGCCGGGCCAGGCGCGGGCGAGGGCGGCGCCGTCGGCGAGCGCGACCTCGGCGTCGTCGCGGTCGTGGACGACGAGCAGCGGCGCGCGCAGCGTGCGCGCGACGCCGAGGCCGTGCAGCTCGTTCCAGCGCACTCCGAACCGCTTCTCGATCCGCCGCTGCATCCGCCCGGCGACCGCCGGCGGCAGGCCGACCGCGGCGCCGAAGGTCAGCGCGTAGGAGGACAGCTCGGCGGGCGGCGCGATGTAGATCAGCCGCGTCGCGCCGGAGGCGCGCCGTCCAAGCTGCCCCAGGCCGCGGCGGAGCGCCCAGGTGGCGGCCGCCGCGCCCGCCGAGTGGGCGACGACGCCGGCGATCGCCTCCGCCGTCTCGGCCACCGCGAGCAGCGCGTCGCTCATCGCCAGGAGCGAGGAGCGGCGGCCCGCCGAGTCGCCGTGGCCGGGGGCGTCGAACGCCACCGCGCGCAGCC
>CAZNIX010000360.1:0-5277 GCA_964573125.1 uncultured Thermoanaerobaculia bacterium | reverse complement strand
GCGGCGGCGCCGCCCGTCGCCGCGCCCTCGCCGATCCCGGCCGAAGCGATCGCCGCCGCCGAGCGTGCGCTCCTCGCCGCCCACGGCGAGTCCGAGGCCGACCGCATCCGCCGCGGCGCCGCCCAGGTGGCGCGCACCTGGCGGGCCGAGGACGGCGACGAGGAGGCCTACCGCGCGTTCGTCGCCGCCGAGTTCGTGCCGCGGGGCGCGGACCTCGACGCGCTCTTCGCGCGCTTCGAGTTCGCGCTCGAGCGCACCGACGGCTACTTCACCTCGCTGCGCCGCGACCTCCGCCGCCAGACCGACCTCGACCTCGGGCCGCTGCTCCCGCTCGACCGCCGGTTCGCCGGCTGGAGCCCGTCGGCGCACGTCGCCGACGATCTCTTCGCGACCAAGATCGCGTTCGTCGCGCTGCTCAACTTCCCGCTCACCACGCTCGAGGAGCGGCTCGCGCACGGCATGGCCTGGTCGCGCCGCGAGTGGGCCGAGACCCGGCTCGCCGGCCGCTTCGCCGAGCGCGTGCCGGCGGCGGTCGGCCAGGGGATCACCGCCGCGCTCGCCGCCGCCGACGCCTACATCAGCGAGTACAACGTCTGGATGCACCACCTGCTCGACGCGGACGGCCGCCGGCTCTTCCCGCCCGGGCTGCGCCTGATCAGCCACTGGGGGCTGCGCGACGAGCTGAAGGCGCGCTACGCCGACCCCGAGGGGCTCGCGCGCCAGCGGCTGATCGCCGCCGTCTTCGACCGCATCGTGCGCCAGGAGATCCCGGCCGCGGTCGTCGACGAGCCGCGGCTCGACTGGGCGCCGGCGACGAACGCGGTCGCCTCCTCGCCGGTGGTCGATTTCGAGCCCCCCGCCGGCACCGGCCCCGCGCCCGCGCCGAGCGCCGCGCGCGAGCCCGACGAGCGCTACGCCCACTGGCGCGCGGTCTACCGGGCGCTCCGTGAAGCCGACCCCTACTCGCCCGAGAACCCGACCTTCATCGACCGCCGCTTCAACGACGACCGCGAGATCCCGGAGGCCGAGGTGCGCGCGCTGTTCGAGGCCGTGCTCGACTCGCCGCTCGGCGCCCGCGTCGCCGCGCTCGTCGCGGCGCGGCTGGGCCGGCCGCTCGAGCCGTTCGACATCTGGTACGTCGGTTTCCGCCCGCGCGGCGCGTTCTCCGAGGAAGAGCTGGACGCGGCCACCCGCGCGCGCTACCCGACCGCCGACGCGTTCGCCGCCGACCTGCCGCGTATCCTCGGCGAGATCGGCTTCCCGCCCGCGAGCGCGCGCTTCCTCGCCGAGCGGATCGTCGTCGAGCCCTCGCGCGGCGCCGGCCACGCGATGGGCGCCGCGCGCCGCGACGACCAGGCGCACCTGCGCACCCGGGTCGGCGCCGGCGGCATGGACTACAAGGGCTACAACATCGCCGTCCACGAGCTGGGGCACAACGTCGAGCAGGTGTTCTCGACCACCGCGATCGACCACACCCTGCTCCAGGGGGTGCCCAACACCGCGTTCACCGAGGCGCTCGCGTTCGTCTTCCAGGGCCGCGACCTCGAGCTGCTCGGCCTCGCCGGCGGCGATCCCGACGCCGAGCACTGGCAGGCGCTCGACACCTTCTGGGCGACGCGCGAGATCGCCGGCGTGGCGCTGGTCGACATGGCCAACTGGCGCTGGCTCTACGAGCACCCCGAGGCCACGCCGGCCGAGTTCCGCGCGGCGGTGGTGGGCAACGCGCAGGCGGTCTGGAACCGCTGGTACGCCGGCCTCCTCGGCGCCCGCGACGTCACCCTGCTCGCCGTCTACTCGCACACGATCGACGGCGCGATGTACACCCCCGACTACCCGCTCGGCCACCTGATCGCGTTCCAGGTCGAGGAGCACTTCGAGACCGCGGACGCCCCGCTCGGCGTCGAGTTCGAGCGCGTCGCCCTGCTCGGCCGCCTCACCCCCGACGCCTGGATGCGCCAGGCGGTCGGCGCGCCGCTCTCGGCCGCGCCGCTGCTCGCCGCGACCGAGCGGGCGCTGGCGGCGGTGGCAGGGGGCACGGAGCCGTGATCCCGGTCCGCGAGCGGCTGATCTTCGCGCTCGACGTGCCGGCGCCGGAGGCGGCGCGCGCGCTGGTCGAGCGGCTGGGCGACGCGGTCGCCTTCTACAAGGTCGGCCTCGAGCTGGCGATGGACCCCGGCTACTGGCCGCTGGTCGACTGGCTGCGCGCGCGCGGCAAGCGGGTGTTCTGCGACCTCAAGCTGTTCGACGTGCCCGAGACCGTCGGCCGCGCGGTGGCGAAGCTCGCCGCTCGCGGCGCCGGCGCCGCCGATTTCGTCACCGTCCACGGCAACGACGGCATGCTGCGCGCCGCCTGCGCCGCGAAGGGCGGCGGCGCGCTCAAGGTGCTCGCGGTCACGGCGCTGACCAGCCTCGACCGCGGCGACCTCGACGACCTCGGCTTCCACACCGACGTCGCCGCGCTCGTCCTCTCGCGCGCCCGCCGCGCCCTCGCGCTCGGCTGCGACGGCGTGGTCAGCTCCGGCCTCGAGGCCGCGGCGCTGCGCGCGGAGCTGGGGGCGCAGCTCCTGATCGTCGTGCCCGGCATCCGCCCGGTCGCCAACGTCGACGACCAGAAGCGCACCGTCGACGTCGAGGAGGCGTTCCGCCGCGGCGCCGACCACATCGTCGTCGGCCGCCCGATCCGCGACGCCCCCGATCCCCGCGCCGCCGCCGAAGCGATCCAGGAGCGGATCGCGAGGCTGTTCGCGACTGTTTGAGGTCGGCGGCCCGGCGGAAACCGAGCGGCACTGCTCCCAATGGCTGACGTAGGATCGGATGGATGGCAACAGACAGATCCGCCGATTCGAACCGCCTCGCTCGGCTATCCCGCGTCGCGACCCTGGCGGAGAGAACGTTTGGCTCGACAGAGCGGGCAGCCGGTTGGCTCGACCGACCCAACCGCGCGCTCGGCGGTGCAGCGCCGGTCGACCTGCTCGATACCGACCTCGGTGCACGCGAGGTCGAGGCCGTGCTCGGCCGGATCGAGTACGGCGTTTTCAGTTAGCGTTAGCTCCGCTTGGTTCCAGCCGGCGGGCCGCGGGCCAGCGGGAGCGCTCTGGGCGCGCCCCGGGGGCGGTCAGAAGACCGGCCGCACGACCGCCTCGCCCGCCGCGTCGTCGAGCCCGCGCGCCGCGAGCCAGGCGCGCGCGTCGGCGGCGTCGCGCTCGAACCAGGCGCGCGCCGAGCCGAGGCGGAAGCTGTAGCCCCAGGCGTCCATGTCGGCGAGCGCGCGCTCGCGTCCGAATCCGGGGAGGCGGCCGGCGAGCAGGATCTGGAGGTAGCACACCGCGTCCTCCTCGTCGTAGCCGCCGCCGGCGTCGGCGTCGATCGGGCCGCGCCCCTCGACCGTGGCGCACACCAGGTGGCAGGCCTCGTGGAGCGCCGAGTGCACCGGCGTGTCGCCGCGCACGTAGACCCGCCGGCCGCGGATCCCCGCCTCCGGCGCGCCGAACCACGTCCCCGGGATCGGCTCGCCGCCGGACACATCCACCAACTCGACCCCGTAGCCGGCGAGCAGCCCGGCGAGCGCCCCGGCGGGCAGCTCGCGGCAACGAAGCACCGAGGCCTCGGGGTCGGCGATCGTCTGCGGCTCGGCCACGGCTTCTGCTCCGGCGCCGGATTGTGCCACGCCGCGTATACTCGAACCGTCAACGCCGAGGCTTGGACTTGCCGACCGTCAAAGGCATCGCGGTTAGCGCCGACCCCCGGATCGTCGCCATCCGCGTGACCGAGGACGAGATCGTCGCCTCGCTCGCCGATGGCCGGACGGTGAGCGTGCCGCTCGTCTGGTCCTGGCGGCTCTCGGAGGCGACGCCTGCGCAGCGCGGTCGCTTCGAGATCATCGCCGACGGCGTCGGTGTCCGCTGGCCGGAGATCGACGAGGATCTCAGCGTCGAGGGGATGCTCCACGGAGTGCCCGCGCTGCGACCGAGCACGATCCGAGCAGCGGGCTGAGACCGCGGGCTCGATCGCGACCGGCCGCCATACTCGCTCCACGCCGCCCGCCGGCGGGGTCACCTCGGTCCTGCGATGAGCCGGGAGGGCGACCGCGACCCGCGGATCTCCCCGCCTCACGCGAACAGCAGCGCCACCCCCGCCACCGCCAGCGCCGCCCCGAGCCAGCCGCCGGGGCCGACGCGCTCGCGGCCGAAGAGCACCACCACCGGGATGATCAAGACCGGCGTGGTCGCCATGATGCTCGCCGCCACCCCGGTCAGGGTGTGCTGGACCGCGAGCAGGCTGAGCGAGACGCCGAGGAAGGGACCGAAGAACGCGCCGGCGGCGGTGTGCGCCATCGCCCGGCGGTCGCCGAGCGCGCGCACCACCCGCGGCCAGCGGCCGAGCACGGTGAAGAGCGCGGCGTAGCCGGCGGTGCCGGCGAGCACCCGGATCTGGGTGGCGGCGAACGGGTCGTAGTCGCCCATCCCGTACTTCGACAGCACCAGGCCGCCGGCCTGGCCGAGCGCGCCGCCGAGGCCGAGGGCGACGCCGGCGAGGGTCGGGCGCGGCGGCGCGTGCTCGCCGGGCGCGGGGCCGGCGGCGCGCATCCGCTCGGCGAGCGCCCAGACCACGCCGCCGACGGTCAGCGCCATCCCCGCCAGCTCGCGCGCCCCGAGCACCTCGCCGAGCAGCGCCCAGCCGATGACCGCGGTCAGCGGCGGCACCAGCGCCATCACGACGCTCGACAGCCGCGAGCCGAGGACGACGAAGGCGCGGAAGAGACAGAGGTCGCCGAACGTGAAGCCGACCAGCCCGGAGAGCGAGAGCCAGAGGATGCGCCCGAGTGGATAGAGAAACAGATAGGCGATGAATAGGGCCGTGAGGCCGATCGTGACCACGCCCGCCTTCGGGTCGAGGATCCGCAGCAGGGTAAGCACCGGCTCGAACGTGGCATTCATGCGGTAGTACCGGGGCGAAAACTCCCTTTCCAGCAGTATCTCGACCTGCGGGGGCTGGATCTCGTATCGCTGCGCCATGTCCCGCAAGAAAGCGTTGTAGTCGTCGACGTTGAACATCTTCTTGATGTAATCGATCGTTTCCTCCTTCGTGCGCTTCTTGCCGTAGGATTGCGCGAGCACGTCGAGCACCTCGTCGATGATGACGACCCTGATCTGCTGGAGGATGGCCTTGTCGAGCTTCTGGGTGGCCGCCGACCGGGCGATGACCGCGTTGGTGAACAGCACCGGCGTCGCGAAGATAAACCGGGACATCGCCGCGTGCTGGCGCACGAGGTGCGCG
>CAZNIX010000359.1:4932-5281 GCA_964573125.1 uncultured Thermoanaerobaculia bacterium | reverse complement strand
CCCACTGCTGCCAGGCCGCCTGCATCTGGAGCGCCGCGAGCTGCGTGATGGAGCCGGCCACCTTGCGGTGCCGGGAATACACCGAGCCGGCCGCCCAGCCCAGCGTGCCCACGAGCAGGATCGCCGCCTCGAGGGGCGGGACCGCGGCGCCCCGCCGCGCTCTCCCGCGCCGGCGCGGCGGGCCGGCGCCGGAAAGCGGTTCCATCGTGGCGTCGAAGTTCATGAAGGAGTCCCGGCCGCTGCGAGGTGTCGCCAGAGGCTTCAGCGTAACCCAGGCGGACTACGCGCGGCCCAAGGCCGCGTGTGCGGCGGCCGCAAGGCCGCCGCCTCGGGGGAGGGGCCCCGCGCC
>CAZNIX010000359.1:0-4922 GCA_964573125.1 uncultured Thermoanaerobaculia bacterium | reverse complement strand
CCTCGACCAAGACCGTCACTCCCGCGGGGAGGGGGGCTGGACCAGCCCCCCTCAGAAACTCAGCGCGCCCCGAGCGCGCCCGCCCCGACCGGGAGATCCGCGTCGCCGGATCGCCCGGCCGCCACCGGGCCGGTCGACTCGCGGACGACCAGGGTCGGTTCGACGGTCACGAAATCGGGGTAGGCGGTCCCTTCGTGGAGGCGGTCGAGGAGGATGCGCACCGCGGTCTCCCCCATCTCGCGCAGCGGCTGGCGCACGGTGGTCAGCCCGGGGTTGTGGAAGCCGGCGGAGAGGATGTCGTCGAAGCCGACCACCGAGAGGTCGCGCGGCACGCGCCGGCCGGCGTCGAAGAACGCGCGCATGGCGCCGATCGCCGAGACGTCGTTGAACGCGAACAGCGCGCTGAACGGGACCCCGCGCGCGAGCAGCTCGCGCCCGTGCTCGTAGCCCTCGCGGTAGGTCGCCTCGGTCCGCGAGCTGTGCCCGGAGGGGTCCTCCGCGAGCTGGAAGACCAGCCGGTCGTCGATCTCGAGGCCGAGCTCTTCGGCGGTGGTCACGATGCTCTTCCAACGGTAGTCGGTGTCGGCGCTGCGCGCGTGCCCCTTGAACAGCGCGATCCGCTCGTGCCCCAGCTCGGCGAGGTGCGCGAGCGCGAGGCGCGCGGCGCGGTCGTGGTCGAGCACGACGTTGGTCACGCCCGCGAGCCGGGCGTGGCCCGAGACCGCGACCGTCGGCAGCCCGGGTTCCCGCTCGAGCGCGGTCGCGAGCAGGATCAGCCCCTCGACCCGGCGGCCCTTGAGCAGATCGAGGTACTCCTCGATCAGGTAGGGCTCGCTCCGGTGGCTGGCGACGAGCGAGAAGTAGCCGGCCTCGAGGACGTGGCGGTCGAGGCCGCTCATCACGCCGGCGGCGTAGGGCTCGGCCAGCTCGGGCACCAGTACGCCCAGGGTGTGGGTGCGCCGGCTGCGCAGCGAGCGGGCGAGGTGGTTGGGGCGGTAGCGCAGCTCCTCGGCCGCCGCGAACACCAGCTCCTGCGTCCGGCGCGGGATCGAGTCGGCGACCGGGGCGCGGTTGAGCACCACCGAGACGGTGGTCGGCGAGAGGCCGACGTGCTCCGCCACCTCCTTGAGCGTGACCGGCTTCGCGGGGTCGTCGCCGCGCCGTTTGCGAGCTGCCACGGCCCTAGTGTTCCACGCCTCGGGCCGCCGCTTCAAGCGCCTTGCCGCACCCGGTCTTGACATCGTGACGAAAATGTGGCTGAGTTGCCGCCCAGCGGAAGAAACGATTTAGGCCGGCCGCCTCCCCGGGGACCCTGCGCCATCCCCGCGCGGAGCGGCTAAAACGATTCAGCCGGCGGAGGATCCGAGCTGTCCGCGGGAGCTAAATCGATTCACCCACCACGCCGGAGGAGGCGGAGCCCCATGAGCAAGAAGGCGTTCTTCGCACTGGTCGCGGTCACGCTGAGCCTGACCCCGCTGGCCTACGCCCAGCGCTTCACGGCCGGCATCCGGGGCAGGGTCACCGCCGCGAGCACGGACACCGTGGTCGCGGCGGCGAAGGTCACCGCCCGCAACGTCGACACCGGCCTCACCCGGTCGGTGGACAGCAACGCCGAGGGCACCTACACCTTCGGCGACCTCCCGGTCGGCACCTACGAGCTGACCGCGGTCGCCCCCGACTACCGGACCTACGTGGTCGAGAACGTGGTGCTCAACGTCGCCGACGTGCGCGAGGTCAACATCCCGCTCGAGGCGGGCTCGATCGACGACGAGATCACGGTCACCTCGCCGAAGATCCTGGTCGAGACCATCGGCGGCGAGGTGGCGAGCGTGATCACCGGCGAGGAGATCCGGGAGCTGCCGCTCAACGGGCGCAACTTCACCCAGCTCACCCAGTTGATGCCCGGCGTCTCGACTCCGGACAACATCCGCTACACCAACAAGGGCCTGCTCTCGGGCGTCGACACCTCGGTGTCGGGCAGCGCGGGCACCGGCAACCTGTGGGCGGTCGACGGCGCCGACAACAACGACCACGGCTCCAACCGGACGATCCTGGTCTACCCCTCGATCGAGGCGATCGAGGAGTTCAAGATCCACCGCAACAGCTACGGGCCGGAGTTCGGCGGCGCCGGCGGCGCGCAGATCAACCTGGTGACCAAGAGCGGCACCAACCAGTACCACGGCAGCGCGTTCGCGTTCTTCCGCGACGACTCGCTCAACGAGAAGAACTACTTCCTCGAGCAGGCGGACGCCGACAAGGAGCCGCTCGAGCGCAAGGACTACGGCCTGAGCCTCGGCGGGCCGATCCTCCAGGACCGCCTCCACTTCTTCGTCTCCGGCGAGATCAACGACGAGACCCGCGGCGTGGTGCGCTCGTTCACCGTGCCGACCGCGGCCGAGCGCGCCGGCGACTTCAGCCAGACCGCGGCGTGCGGCGGGGCGGTGCCGATCGACCCGCTGACCGGCGCGCCGTTCCCGGGCAACGTCATCCCGGCCGACCGCCTCAGCCCGGGGGGCGTGGCGCTGCTCGGCCTCTATCCGCAGGCGACCGGCGCCTGCGGCCAGTGGACCGCGGCGGTGCCCACCGACATCGACTGGGCGCAGGCCAACGCCCGCGCCGACTGGTCGGTGACCGACGACAGCCGGGTGCTCTTGCGCTACACCCGCGACGCCTGGGAGAACCCGGCGCCCAACGCCGGCGCCGCGAACGGCCTGTGGGGCGACGATCCGTTCCCGGCGGTGGACTCGGGGTGGGACCAGCCCGGCGAGTCGCTGGTCTTCCAGCTCAACCAGGTGTTCGGCTCCTCGATCGTCAACACCTTCACCTACTCGATGTCGGGCAACGAGATCGTCATCGAGCGCGGCTCCGACGGCGGGCTCAACGCCGAGCTCAACAACCTGGTCCCGACCTTCTTCCCCGAGGACGGCAAGCTCAACCCGGGCGACGACCGCGCCCACCCGGTCTACTGGGGCGGCGCCACCGGCCAGGACCTGTGGACGATCGCGCCGTGGCAGAACAAGCAGGACCTGATGGCGTTCAAGGACGACTACCAGCAGGTGTTCGGCGACCACTGGGTCAAGGCCGGCGTGCTCTACAGCGACAACGAGAAGGCCGAGAACTGCTGCGGCGCCTCCGCGTTCGAGGCGCCGCACTTCTGGGGCGGCGCCGGGATCGGCGGCTGGGGCGCGACCTCCGGCAGCCGGATCGGCGACATCCTGCTCAAGGACATGTACCACGGCTACGACGAGACCGCGTTCCAGCCCGCCCCGGTGGTCGAGTGGGAGGACATCGAGGTCTACGTCGGCGACTCCTGGAAGGTCGCCTCCAACCTGACCGTCGACTACGGTGTCCGCTACTCGCTGCTCAAGGAGGTGGTCGCGCGCGACAACGACATCGCCGCGTTCCAGCCCGGCCTGTTCGACCCGGCGCTGGGCAACGACGCCTGCAACGGCATCGCCCAGGTGCCCGGCACCGACCCCTGCGGCGAGGCCGGCCTCGCCGGCGGCGGGCAGGCGGTCAGCCGCGCCCTGGTCGCGGAGGACGACGACAACTTCGCGCCCCGGCTCGGCCTGGCGTGGGACCTGCTCGGCACCGGCGACAGCGTGCTGCGCGCCGGCTTCGGCCAGTTCTACCAGCGCGAGCGCGTCGGCATCCAGCTCGACATGGGCGGCCAGCCGCCGTTCACGCGCAACACCTCGGGCATCCGGCCGCTCGACGTCGCCGACCCGCGGCTGCTCGGGCAGGGCTTCGGCGTGCCGGTCCGCGGCATCGACCCGGACAACGAGACGCCCTACAACCTCCAGTACAACCTGACCTGGGAGCAGCGGCTGGGCGCCGGCACCAGCCTCGAGGTCAGCTACGTCGGCAACCGCGGCCGCCACCTGGTCAACCGCTACGACGTCAACCAGGTGCCGCCCGGGGACAACGACGGCGACGGCGTCCCCGACCGCCTGGAGTTCATCCGCGGCGGCGGCGACGGCGACGGCTCGCAGCGGCCGTTCTTCACCGGCGGCGCCAACCGCATCGTGTTCTGGGACTACAACGGGGAGTCCGAGTACGACGCGCTCCAGACCCAGCTCCAGACCCGCTGGGGACGGGCCTCGCAGGCCCAGGTCTCCTACACCTGGTCGCGGTTCAAGGCCAACACCTCGGTGTTCAGCAGCAGCTCCGGCGAGGACCCGGTGCAGGCGACCGACATCTCGGACTTCGGCCTCGACTGGGGCTACGCCGACCTCCACCGCGAGCACATCTTCAACGCCAGCGCGATCTGGAACCTGCCGACCTTCGAGGGCCGCGGCGGCCTGCTCGAGCACCTGCTCGGCGACTGGACGATCGCCGGCGTGGTCGGCTACTCGACCGGGGTGCCGGTCACCCTCTACGTCACCAGCATCCCCGGCCTCGGCGGCGGCGGCTTCGCCGGCACCGGCTACAACGGCAACAACCGCCCGCTGCGCACCGGCGCGCCGTGCGGCGGCCGCGCCGAGCAGATCGTCGACCCGGACGCCTTCACGCTCGACGGCGCGATCCTCGGCAATACCACGCAGATGGCCGAGCGCGGCGCCTGCGAGGGGCCGGACTTCTTCCAGCTCGACCTCTCGTTCTACAAGCGGATCCCGCTCGGCGACCGCCTCGAGGGGCAGTTCCGGCTCGAGATTTTCAACGTCACCGACGAGGTCAACTTCATCTCCAACAGCATCGCGATCAACACCACGCCGTTCAACGTCGTCCTCGGCAACGACGCCGGGCAGGTCGTGCCGCTCGACCAGGCGACGCGGATCCTCAGCGCCGATTTCGCCGACAACTGGGGCGAGGCGACCGCGGTGCGCGATCCGCGCCAGATCCAGCTCGGCTTCAAGCTGTCGTTCTGAACCGCCGTCCACCGGGCCGCCGGCGTCGTGAACCGAGGAGCACACGGCGCCGGC
>CAZNIX010000358.1:0-5292 GCA_964573125.1 uncultured Thermoanaerobaculia bacterium | reverse complement strand
GAGATGCGCGGGCGGATCGATATGCGCCCGGGCCTGTGGCCGGCCTTCTGGACGCTGGGCTCAGCCCGCGGCTGGCCGGGCAGCTCGCGCTCGCCGGCGAGCTGTGGCTGCGCTGCGGCCGGGCGCCGGCGGCCGGGCAGGCGCTGGTTCGCGCCGCGCGCTGGGCCGATGGCGCGGGGTACGATCTCGGCGCGCTCGCGCGCGAGGGCAACCTCGGCGTGGTCACCGCGCTCGACGAGCGTTCCCGCGCCCTGCTCGAGGAGGCGGCCGCGGGCGATGAGCCGCGCCTGGTGCGCGAATTGCTGGCCGAGTATGCCGGCGCGGCGGCGGGCGCGGAAACGACCGGCGTCCCGCACGCCGCGGTCGAGGAGGTGGGGGATGGCTGAGCGGATCCGAGTCGCCCTAGTCGTGCTGATCGCGCTCGCTGCGTCGGCGCTCGCCCGCCCGGCGGCCGCCTGGGAGGTGAGGGGCGACGCCCTCGAGAGCGATTTCGAGGCCTTCCACCGGCACTTCGCCTTCGCCGCCTACCCCTATCCGCGCCACGGCGCCGCGCCGCTCGGCCTCACCGGCTTCCGCGTCTACGCCGAGGCGACCGGCGACCGCGAGTTCCAGGACGAGCCGTTCTTCGACGCCGTGATCGACGGCAGCCTGCCGCTCGACACCCTGTCGATCGTGCGCGTCGGCGTGCGCAAGGGGCTGCCCGGCGGCGTCGACCTCGGGGCGAGCTACGGGCGGGCGGTCGACGGCGACGTCGAGCTGGTCTCCGGCGAGCTGTCGTGGGCGATCCTCGACGGCGGCGCGGTCGCCCCGGCGCTGGCGCTGCGGCTGACCGGCACCCGGACCACCGGCGGCGGCGCCTACGAGCTCGACCTCTACGGCGCCGAGCTGGAGCTCTCCAAGGGCTTCGCGGTTCTGACCCCCTACGTCGGCGCCGGCGCCTACGCGGCCGACGGCACGCTCGACCGCGCCGGCATCGGCCCGCGCTTCGAGACCGACCACACCGCCGGCTTCGTCTACGCCGGCGTGACGCTCAACCTGCTGGTTCCGAAGCTCACCTTCGAGGTCGAGCAGGGCGAGGCCCTCCAGGGCGCGTTCAACCTCGCGTTCGGGTTCTGAACCCCTAAAACGGGATGTCGTCGTCGTCCGCCTCGCCGCCGGCCTCGGCGCCGCCGGCGGTCTCGGGGCCGCCGGAGCCGCCGGCGGGCGGGGCGCCGTAGTCGGGCTCGTAGTCGCCGCCGCCTGCGGCGGGAGCGGGATAGGAGGTGCCGCCGCCGCCACCGCCGCCCTCGCGCTGGCCGAGCATCTGGAAGTTGTCGCACAGGATCTCGGTCTTGTAGCGCTTCTCGCCGGTCTGGCGGTCGTCCCACGAGCGGGTCTGGATCTTCCCCTCGACGAAGATCTGCCGCCCCTTCTGCAGGTACTGGCCGGCGATCTCGGCCTGGCGGCCGAAGCAGACGATGTTGTGCCACTCGGTCTGTTCCTGGCGCTGGCCGTTGCGGTCGGTCCAGCGCCGGTTGGTGGCGAGGCTGAAGTTGGCGACCGGCTGGCCGGACTGGGTGGTGCGGATCTCCGGGTCGCGGCCGAGGTTGCCGATCAGGAACACTTTGTTGAGCATGGGCGGACTCCGAGGTTCGAGTTGGACGCTCCGGCGGGGCGGCAGGCCGGCGGGCGGTGCCCGCCCCGCGGGGCGCGGTTCAAAGTATCACAGCGCCTGACGGCGGCTCGCGGGCTCCGGGTATCATCGCCCGGCGCCGTCCCGCCGGCCGGGGGCCGCTCGGGGCGCTCTCATCGCGCGCTCTCATCGCGCGCTCTCATCTATTAGGACGGAAAACGGTGCGCCTGATCGTGCAACGCGTCCGCTCCGCCGCCGTGCGGGTGGCGGGCGAGACCGTCGGCGCGATCGGCCGTGGCCTGCTCGTGCTCGCCGGGGTGGAGAAGGGGGACGGCCCCGGCCAAGCCGCCGCCGCGGCCGACAAGCTCGCCGGCCTGCGCATCTTCGACGACCAGACGGGGCGGATGAACCTCGCCGCCGCGGCGGCCGGGGCCGGCTTCCTCGTCGTCTCGCAATTCACCCTCGCCGCCTCGCTCGACCGCGGCCGCCGGCCGTCGTTCGACCGCGCCGCCGCGCCGGCGGTCGCCGAGCCGCTGGTCGCCGCCCTCGCCGACGATCTCCGCCGCCGCGGCTTCGAAGTCGCCACCGGCCGCTTCGGCGCGCGGATGGAGGTCGAGCTGATCAACGACGGCCCGGTGACCTTCGTCCTCGACCTGCCGCCGGGCGACCCGCGGCCGGCGCCGGCCGGCGGATGAGTCGCCCGGGCGCACCGGGAGCGCCGGGCCGGCGCCCCGGCGGCAACCCCGCGGCGCCGAATGGAGCTCAACCGGCGGGATCGCCGGCGGCGCCGCCGGCGGCTACAATGGCGGCGGAGGCGGAGCGGACGATGAGCGCGATCGACGACGGCCGGCGGGGAGAGATCGACCGGGGAGCCGACCTGGAGCTGGGCGAGCGCACCGGGCTGGGCGCCGGCCGGGGCCCGGAGGGCGGCGGTCGCCGCCTCTGGCCGTGGCTGCTCGCCCTGGTCGTGGCCGCCGCGGTGGCCGCGGGGTGGTGGCTGCTCCGCGAGCGTGAGGGTGAGCCGGCAGCGACCACGGTCGTGACTCCGGCGCCGCCGCCGGCGCCCGAGCCGGCCGCCGAGGAGCCGGTCGAGGAGGAGCCGCTGCCGCCGCTCGACGCCAGCGACCGCTTCGTCGCCGCGGCGGTGCGCCGGCTGTCGTCGCGCCCGGAGCTGGCCCGCTACCTGGCGACCGAGGGGCTGTTGCGCCGCTTCGCGGCCGCGGTCGACGCCGTCTCGCGCGGGGAGAGCCCGCGCCCGAACCTGCCCGAGCTGATCGCCGGCGGCGGCTACCGGACGTCGGTCGCCGGCGGGGCGCGGTTCCCCGATCCGGAGAGCCACCGCCGCTACGACATGCTGACCGAGGTCTTCGTCTCGATCGACACCGCGGGCGCGGCCCGCCTCTACCGGCGCCTCCGCCCGCTGCTCGACGAGGCCTACCGCGACCTCGGCTACCCGGAGGGCGATTTCGATGCCACCCTGGGCGCGGCGATCGACCACCTGCTCGCCGCCCCGGTGCCGCCGCCGGCGCCCGAGCTGGTCCCCGCCGGCGTGCTCGGGTACGCCTACGCCGATCCCCGGCTCGAGGGTCTGACGGCGGCGCAGAAGCACCTCCTGCGCACCGGCCCGCGCAATCAGCGCCGCATCCAGGCCAAGCTGCTCGACCTGCGCGGCGCGCTCGGGATCTAGGCCGCCTCCCGGAACGCCGGCAGGCCTACGGACACTCCGCCGACCCGGTGGCAGCAGGACAACGCGCGGCCCCCCTCACAGACCCAGCACCTGCCGCAGGCCGGCGCGGATGATCTGGGTCTCGCTCTGGCGGTCCTCGAACGCCCGGCGGCGGAGCGCCTCGTTCTCGCGGTGCGAGATCCAGAGGTTCTTGCGGATCATCCCCGAGCCGGTCACCGTGGTCGTCCCCCCGCGCGGGCCGGTGCTCGGGGCCTCGTCGAGCGTCGACGGTCGGCTGGCAGCCATCTCTCTCCTCCTCCCGAAGCCGGGCGCTCGTCGCGACCCACCGGGAAGTGTGGTCGCCGGTCGGCGGGGTCGCGCCCGGACGCGATTCTTTCTGAGGTTCAACTGTAGCAGGATTACTTCTTCCGGTATACCGGGACCATTCTTCCGGCATACCGCTACCGCTCGGGACAAACGGCGGGGGAGGGGGTCGCGGGCTGGACCGCGACACGGGAGGGGCCGGCGGCGGGGGGGCCGCCGGCCGGGACGGGCGGCGGAGCGCGCTACCCCTTGTCGGTGAAGGTCACCGTCACCAGCGTGCCCTCGTCCTGGCTCATCACCGTGGCGTTCAACTGCCGCCCGCCGGCCTCGCCCGAGACCAGGCCGCCGCGGCTCACCGGGGTCGAGAACGTGCTCCGCTCGGGGGTCATGCCGAGGCCCTCGACCTCGTCGGCGTACCAGTCGAGCACCTCGTCCGGCTCGTCGGTGGTGCCGAGACTGAACGCGCCCTGCGTGCCCTCGTCGGTGGTGCTGACGAAGTTGCTCGTGGGCTCGGTGCCCGGGTAGATCGGCACCCAGCTAGGGATCTCGTCGGCGCCGGCGCCGGCGGCGGCCCCCCGGCGCGAGGGCTTGCCCTCTTGCTCGGCCTCGATCTCGACCCCGCCCTCGCCTGCGCCGAACGTGATCGTCGCCTCCTCGCCCTCGCCGGTGAGCACGCCGAGCTTGCCCTGCTGGATCTCGTCGAGATCGAAGGTCATGACCTCGCCGGTCTCCTTGTTGCGAATGGTGAGGGTGCCGGCCTGCTCGTCGCTCTCGACCACCTCCAGCTCGGGGTTGAGCTGGACCGCTAGCTTCGCCGCCGCCATCGCCGGGTTGCTCTCGAAATCGCCGGCGAGGTCGCGCGCCTTCTTGCCGACGTACATCACGCCGACGCCGACCGCGATCAGGGCGATCAGCGCCAGCGCGCCGCAGCCGATGCCGACCCAGGCCAGCGGCGAGAGGCCCTTCTTCTTCGCCGGCTGGGCGGAGGGCGGGGTCGCGGGAGGCGGAGGCGGGGCCATGGGCTCGGTCATGTCGGGGTCTCCTCGGGCCGGCCGGCGGCGCCGGCCGGGTGAATTCTCGAAGCGGCTGCCGTGCACCGGGATGTACGGCGCGCGGACGCTATCACGATCGGCGCGCGGGGCGGTGGGCTCCCGCCGGCGGCCGGCGGGCGGGTAAGATAGGCCGCTCGCATGGCCGCCCGCCCCCCCGTCCCCGCCCTCCGCCCGCGCCCCGACGCCGCCGCCCGCGTCGCCAGCGTCCCCTACGACGTGGTCGACGCCGACGAGGCCCGAGCACTTGGCGCCGGCAACCCGGACAGCTTCCTCCACGTCGTGCGACCCGAGATCGACCTGCCGCCGGGCGCCGACCCGCACGGGGAGGAGGTCTACCGGCGCGGCGCCGACGCGCTCGCCGCGCTCGCCGGCCGCGGCGTGCTCGCGCGCGACCCCGAGCCGGCGCTCTACGTCTATCGCCTCGAGTGGCGTGGCCGCGCCCAGACCGGGGTGGTCGGCTGCTGCGCGGTCGACGAGTACGACGCCGGCGGCATCCGGCGGCACGAGCACACGCGCCCCGACCAGGTGCGCGACCGCGCGCGGCACGCGCTCGCGCTCTCCGCCCACGCCGGGCCGGTGTTGATCGCCTACCGCGGTCGCGCGGAGATCGACCGTCGGGTCGCCGCCGCGGCGGCGGC
>CAZNIX010000357.1:0-5305 GCA_964573125.1 uncultured Thermoanaerobaculia bacterium | reverse complement strand
AGAGCGAGCGCCGGTGCCGGGGAGGAGCGCCCACGGGACGGACCGGCCCACCAACGATCGAGAGCGAGCGCCGGTGCCGGGGAGGAGCGCCTACGGGACGGACCGGCGTCCCGGACAGCTCGCGTCGGCGCGCTGCCGGTTCAGGTCAGACCAGCTCGAGGATGTGGCCGAGCTTCTCGCGCTTGGCGCGCAGGTAGTCGCGGCTCTCCTCGGTGGGCGCGACCTCGAGGGGGACGCGCTCGGCGATCTCCAGGCCGTAGCCGGCGAGGCCGACGTACTTGCTCGGGTTGTTGGTCATCAGCCGCATCCGGCGCACCCCGAGGTCGCGCAGGATCTGGGCGCCGATGCCGTAGCTGCGGAGGTCGGGGCGGAAGCCGAGCTTCTCGTTGGCCTCGACCGTGTCGTGGCCGCTCTCCTGCAGCTCGTAGGCGCGCAGCTTGTTGAAGAGACCGATGCCCCGCCCCTCCTGGAGCAGGTAGAGCAGCACGCCGCGCCCCTCGGCGCGGATGCGCTCGAGCGCGCCGTGGAGCTGGGTGCCGCAGTCGCAGCGCTCGGAGCCGAAGACGTCGCCGGTCAGGCACTGGCTGTGCACCCGGACCAGCACCGGCTCGTCGGGATCGATCGGCTCGCCCATCACCAGCGCGACGTGCTCCTCGCCGGTCGCCTCGCTGCGGTAGGCGTGGAGGCGGAACTCGCCGTAGGCGGTCGGCAGGCGCGGCGAGGCCACGCGCTCGACCAGCGTCTCGTGGCGCAGGCGATGGCGGATGAGGTCGGCGACGGTGATCATCGCGAGGCCGTGCTTGGCCGCGAAGCGGGCGAGGTCGGGCACGCGCGCCATGGTGCCGTCGTCGTTCATGATCTCGCAGATCACCCCGGCCGGGGTGAGGCCGGCGAGGCGGGCGAGGTCGACCGCGGCCTCGGTCTGCCCGGCGCGCTTGAGCACGCCGCCGCGGCGCGCGCGGAGCGGGAACAGGTGCCCCGGCCGCAGCAGGTCGGCCGGACGGGTGGCCGGGTCGATCGCCGCGCGCACGGTCGCCGCCCGGTCGGCCGCCGAGATCCCGGTCGTCACCTTGCCCCGCGCCTCGATCGAGACCGTGAACGCGGTGCCGAACGGCGAGGTGTTGTCGCCGACCATCAGCGGCAGCTCGAGGGCGTCGCAGCGCTCCTCGGTCAGCGCCAGGCAGATCAATCCGCGCCCCTCCCGCGCCATGAAGTTGATCGCCTCCGGCGTCACCCGCTCCGCCGCCACCGCCAAATCGCCTTCGTTCTCGCGATCCTCGTCGTCGACGACGATCACCAGCCGCCCGCGCCGGTACTCCTCGACGGCGTGCTCGATCGGGCTGAAGGGGGGGGTGGGTTCGGGCACTGAAACTCACTCGGGGTGGAAAGCGCTCGCGGCCGGCGACGCGCGATCACTGTACCAGAGGCGGGTGGCCACGAACCACGGTAGGCTGTGGCAACCGTGGCAACCCAGGAGCCCATGATGACCGAGGTCGGAGTCAAGGCCATCAAGGACGCGCTCAGCGAGTACCTGCGCCGGGCGGCCGCCGGGGAACGGATCGTGGTCACCCAACGGGGTCGCCCCCTGGCGCTGCTGTCGCGGATCGAGGAGACTCCGGTGGTGCGCAACGCCTGGCGGCTGGTCGAAGGCGGTGTCGCAACCTGGTCGGGAGGCAAGCCTCGGGGGTCTTCGAATCCTCCCCGAATCCCGGGCGCCAGAGCCGCCGAGATCGTGATGGAAGACCGCGGGTGATCCTCTACCTGGTCCACGAGTAGCCTGCCGGTATACTTCCCGGCCAGCGAGGTTCCCCCATGCCCCTGGCTGTCGCGGCTGAACCCACTCCCCTCCGTATCGACGAGCGCGGCGTAGTCCGCATCGGTGACACCAGGGTCACCCTCAGCAGCATCGTCCGCTGCTACCAGCGCGGCGATTCACCGGAGTCGATCCACGAGGGGTTCCCCAGCGTCTCGCTGGCGGACGTCTACGCGACGATCACCTACTACCTGCGGCACCAGGAAGAGGTCGACGCCTACCTGGCCGACGAGGACGCGGCGGCCGAACGCCTTCGACGACAGATCGAGGCCGACTATCCACCCGCGTTTCGCGAGAAGCTGAGAAGGCTTCGGGATCTGCGGGACTCCTCGCGATAGGCACACGGGGCGGTGCTCCGTTTCGCCATCGATCAGGACTTCGACGGCCGGATTTTCGCCGGCCTCCAGCGGCGCCTTCCCGCGCTCGACGTAGTGCGGCTCCACGATGTCGCACTGTCGCGCGCCGAGGATCCAGCCGTGCTCGACTGGGCGGCCGGCGAGGGCCGCGTCCTTCTGAGCCACGATCTGCGCACGATGCGCGGTTTCGCTTACGAGCGCGTGGGGGCGGGACTCCCGATGCCCGGGGTCCTGGTCGTCCTCAGGTCGACGCCGATCGGAGCGGCGGTCGAGGAGCTCGTTCTGGTGGCCGAGGCCCTGGAGCCCGCGGAGCTGAGAGATCGCGTCCTCGTCCTCCCGCTCTGACCGACGACATCGGAACGGAGCCCGCCTTAGACTTAGACTTAGAACGGATACCCCAGACTGAAGTGCCAGACCGGCGAGTCGTCGCCGGGGAGGCGGTCGAGGGGCCAGCCGACGTCGAGGCGGAGGGGGCCGATCGGGGAGAGGAAGCGCACGCCGACGCCGAGGCCGTCGCGCAGCTCGGCGGGGTCGAGGTCGCGCCAGTCGGCCCAGACGTTGCCGCTGTCGTAGAACAGCGTGCCGCCGAGCGACTCGAACAGCGGGAAGCGCAGCTCGACGTTGATCAGCAGCAGGCCGTTGCCGCCGGCCGGTACCAGGTTGCCGGCTTCGTCCGCGAACAGGGTCTCGCCGGGGATGCCCAGCCGGTCGCGCTCGTAGCCGCGGTGGGTGTTGCGGCCGCCGCCGAAGAAGCGCTCGGCGACGAAGATCTCGGCGCTCGGCAGGTCGAGGCCGGGGGGGATGAACGGGTCGTCGAGGTCGAGCTCGGCGAGCGGCTCGATGCCGCCGGCGCGCACGCTGGCGGCGAAGATCCAGCGCCCGGTGCCGAGGTCGAGGCCGGTGTCGAACAGGAAGGTGTGCTGGAGCTGGAGCTTGAGGAAATCGGCCTCGGCGGCGAACGGGAACGGGAACGCCCACTCCAGCTCGGCGCCGGCGCTCCAGCCGCGACGGGGGTCGATCGGATCGTCGCGGTGGTCGATCAGGATGCTCGGCGTGACGCTCGAGACGCGCTGGGTCTGGTCCTCGCGCGCGGCGGGGGTGCGCGAGGTGCCCTCCCCGATCACCTCGTTGTCGACGTTCTGGTACTGGTAGGCGAGCGCGAGGCGGACGCGGTCGAACGACTCGACCGCCTCGACCCGGGTGCCGAGCTTGCGCACCTCGATCGTCTCGCGCCGCTGCTGGGTGCGGAACACCGAGTAGGTCACCGGCACCCCCAGCCCCGGGAAGTAGGGGTGGTCGAGGAACAGGCGGAACTGCTGGTTCTCCTGGCGCACCTGGGCGTCGCCGGTGAACCGCATCCCCTTGCCGAACAGGTTGCCGTGGCTGTAGCCGACGATGCCGCCGTAGCCGTCCTCGGTGTCGTAGCCGACGCCGTAGGTCAGCCGCCGGGTCTGCCCCTCCTCGACCCGGATCAGCAGGTCGCGGGTGGTGGCGCCGAGCGGCGCCGGGGTCAGCTCGGCCTCGGCGCGGCTGAAGATGCCGAGCCCGTAGAGGCGGCGCTCGATCTCGAGCAGCAGGCTCCCCGACACCGGCTCGCCCTGCTCGACCCCGACCGCGCGCCGGATCACCGCCTCCTCGGTGCGCTGGTTGCCGCGCACGATCACCCGGTCGAGCAGGGTCTGCGGCCCCTCGAGCACCTCGATCGTGAGGTCGACCCGGCGGACCTCGCCGGCGGCCTCGCCCCCGCCGGCGGCCTCGCCCCCGCCGGCGGCCTCGCCCCCGCCGGCGCCCTCGCCCCCGCCGGCGCCCTCGCCTGCGCCGCCGTCTTCGCCCTCGCCCGCGGCGCGCTCCTCCCGCCGCGCCGAGACCTGGGCCGCGTCGTAGCCCCGGCGGGCGTAGGCGACGCGCACGGTGTCCAGGGTCTGCTCGAGCAGCAGGGGGTGGAACGGCCCGCCCGCCCGCAGCGGGAGCTGCTTGGCCAACTCGGCGGGGTCGAGCGCGCTCACCCCCGCGAACGCGAGCGCGCCGACCACCGAGCGCGGCCCCTCGACGATCGGCACGATCAGCTCGAGGTCGCGCCCCTGGGGTCCGCCGCGCGCGACCTGCGGCGGGCCGACCTTGGCCTGGCCGAAGCCGTGGAGCGCGTAGTAGGAGCGGACGTTGGCGAGGTCGTCGTCGAGCACGGAGTCGACCAGCCGGCCGCTGCCGACCGCGAGCACGCTCCGCTCGCCGGTCACCATCAGGTCGCGCAGGGTGCCGTCGGCGACCTCCCGGTTGCCCTCGAAGCGCACGCTGCGGAGCGTCGAGACCGCTCCGGGCTCGATCGTCAGGGTCACGGTCAGGGTGCCCTCGGCGGTCTCCTCGCGGGTCGCGACCGCGACGTCGTAGTGCCCGCGGCGCTGGTAGAAGGACTCGATCCCGCCCGCCGCCTGGATCAGCAGCGCCTCGTCGTAGCCCTCGTCGCCGAGGAACGGCAGCAGGCCCTGCTTGCTCAGCTTCTCGACCTCGGCGCCCTCGACGACGATGCGCACGCGCGGCCCGACCTCGACTTCGAACGCGAGGCTCACCCGGTCGGTTTCGGCGTCGTAGTCGACGCGCGGCGCGCCGACCTGCGCCTTGCGGTGCTCGGCACCGGCGATCAGCCAGTCCTGGAGCCGCTGGGCGTCGTTCTCGGCGGCGCGGCGGCGGTAGGGCTCCCCCGGCTTGAGCCGCAGCGGCGCGAGCAGCTCCGCGCGCCCGAACGGGCCGAGGTCGCCCTCGAACTCGACCGCCGCGACGGTCGCCCGCGGCCCGGCCTCGACGCGGTAGACGACCACCGCCCGCTTGCGCTCCTCGTCGATCGCGGGCGCCACCCGCACCGAGCGCTCGAAGTAGCCGGCGTCGCGCAGCCGGTCCTGGAGCCGGAACACGCCGCGCACGACCTGGTCGGAGACCAGCGGGGTCGCCGGCCGCTGGGGGATCAGGCGCCGTAGATCGGCCGCCTCGAGGACGCCGGTGTCGCCCTCGACGCGGATCTCCTCGACCAGGATGCTGACCTCGAGCGCGACGACCGCGACCACCGCGCCGGCGGCGGCGGGCGGCGGTGCCGGCCGCCGGTAGAGCGCGGCGGTGTCGACCAGCCCGCTCGCGCGCAGGT
>CAZNIX010000356.1:0-5343 GCA_964573125.1 uncultured Thermoanaerobaculia bacterium | reverse complement strand
GCCGCCGCCGCGGCGGCGCCGGGCGGGGGGCCGGCACCGCGGTCGGCGCTGCTGACGGCGGTCGCCGCGGTCGCGCTGACCACCGTCCTCGCCGGCGTCTGCTTCTACCTGCTCGGCCGCTTCCGGCTCGGCGGGCTGGTCCGCTACCTCCCCTACCCGGTGATCGGCGGCTTCCTCGCCGGCACCGGCTGGCTGCTCGTGCGCGGCGCGCTCGGGGTGATGGCCGACCGGCCGGTCGGCCTCTCGACGCTCGGCGCCCTCGCCGAGCCCGCGGTCGCGATCCGCTGGCTGCCCGGGGCGCTGTTCGCGCTCGCGCTGCTCGTCGTGCTGCGCCGGGTGAAGCACTACCTCGCGCTGCCGGCGATGGTGCTCGGCTCGATCGCGCTCTTCTACCTGGCGCTCGCCGCGACCGGAACCTCGCTCGGGCGGGCGCGCCAGCTCGGCCTGCTGCTCGGGCCGTTCCCCGAGCGCGCGCTCTGGCGGCCGGTGGTCTTCGAGGCGCTCGCCGGCGCCGACTGGGGCGTGGTCGCCGGCCAGCTCGCGACCGTCGGGCCGGTGGTCGTGATCGGGGTGGTCGCGCTCCTGCTCAACGCCACCGGGCTCGAGATCGCGCTCCGGCGCGACGTCGATCTCGACCGCGAGCTGTCGGCCGCCGGCGTCGCCAACGTGATCGCCGGCGCGCTCGGCGGCCTGCCGGGGTTCCAGACCCTGAGCCTGTCGAGCCTCGGCCACCGGATGGCGCCCGACAGCCGGCTGGTCGGCCTCCTCTGCGGAAGTCTGTGCGCCGCCACCCTTCTCGCCGGCGGCTCGCTCCTCGCGCTCCTGCCCAAGGCCTCGGTCGGCGGCCTCCTGCTCTTCCTCGGCCTGGCGTTTCTCGTCGAGTGGGTGATCGACGCCCGGCGCTCGCTGCCGCGGGTCGACTACCTGGTGGTGCTCTTCATCCTCGTGCTGGTCGCCACGGTCGGCTTCCTCGAGAGCGTCGGCGCCGGCGTGGTGGTCGCGGTCGCGCTCTTCGTCATCAACTACAGCCGGGTCGACGTCGTGCGCTGGCAGCTCGACGCCGCGACCCATCCGAGCAACGTCGACCGCCCGCGCGAGCAGGTCGAGGCGCTGCGCGAGCGCGGCGCTTCGATCGTCATCCTCAAGCTCCAGGGGTTCCTCTTCTTCGGCACCGCCAACGGCCTGCTCGACCGCGTCAAGCGGCGGCTCGACGCTCCGGCGCAGCCGCCGCTCGCCTGGGCGGTCGCCGATTTCGCGCAGGTCAGCGGCATCGACTCCTCGGCGGTGCTCTCGTTCGTCAAGCTCCGCCAGCTCGCCGCCGGGCGCGGCTTCGGTCTCGTGGTCAGCGCGCTCTCGCCGCAGGTGCGCGAGCAGCTCGCGCGCGGCGGCTTGCTCAACGCCGAGGGGGAGGTCCACGAGTTCGCCGAGCTGGACCGCGGCCTGCAGTGGTGCGAGGACCGGCTGCTGCTCGACGCCGGCGTCGCGGTCGAGGCGGCGCCGATGACGATCCGGGAGCGGCTGGAGCGGATCTTCCGCGACCCGGCCGCGGTCGCGCGCCTGCTCGGCTACTTCGAGCGGCAGGAGGTCGCAGACGGCACCGTGCTCATGCGCCGCGGCGACCCGCCGACGGACGGCCTCTTCGTCCTCGAATCGGGGCAGGTCAGCGCCCAGCTCGCAATCGAGGGCGGCGAGGCGCTGCGCCTGCGCACGATGGGCCCGGGCTCGGTCCTCGGCGAGATCGAGCTCTACCTCGAGACCCCGCGCGCCGCCTCGGTGGTCGCCGAGACCCCGTGCGTGATCTGGCGCATCTCGGCGGCCGCGCTCCTCCACCTCAAGGAGGCCGACCCGACGATCGCGGCGCGCTTCCACTTCTACATGTGCCGCATCCTCGCCGGCCGCCTGGCCAAGAACCACGAGCTGCTGCGGACGCTGCTCAAGTAGGGGGCTGGCTTACGACCAGCGAGAGCTGACCGCGGCAGACAGAGTACGAGCCGCGGCGGCGCGCACGTCAGGGCGACCCTCGTGAAGGTCCATGTAACTATTTCACCTATAAGGGTTTATCAGAATGTCGCCCGCCTCGAGAATACTCCAGGCCTGGGGCCGCCGCTGCGGGGCGGGACGTTACGCGGGAGACGTCGCCGGCGATGCCGTGAATGCCCGGCAGGCGCCGGGCGACCGCGTCGACGCGCCGCGCCCGGCGAGCGACGAAAGCGACGGCGGCGCCGCCCTCGCGCAGCGCCTCGACCAGCGCGAGCCCGAGCCCGGAAGTGCCGCCGGTGACGGCGACGCGCAGGCCGTCGAGGGAAGGGGCACATGGAGTCGAGGTGGTCATGACGTTCTCCTCGAGGTAGGTCCTCGCATGGCGCGCGAATGCGCTCCGCGCGTCAGCGGGACCCAGGCTACAAGCTCAGGTGAACTTGAGGTCAAGAGGGAAACGCGCTACGCTCTCCCCGCCATGGACGACGACCTGCTGACCATCGGCGAGGTGGCGCGGCGCTGCGGCGTCGCCGCCTCGGCGCTGCGCTTCTACGAGGAGCGCGGGTTGCTCGCCGCGGAGCGCGCCGGCTCGGGCCACCGCCGCTTTCCCCGCGCGGTGCTCCGCCGCATCGCGTTCATCGTCTTCGCCCAGCGGATCGGGCTCTCGCTCGAGGAGATCGGCGCCGAGCTGGCCCGCCTGCCGGACAACCGCGCGCCGAACCGCCGCGACTGGTCGCGGCTGTCGAGCCGGTGGACCGCGCGCATCGACGAGCGGCTCGCCGAGCTCGCGCGCCTCAAGGCCGGACTCACCGAGTGCATCGGCTGCGGCTGTCTCTCGCTCGACCGCTGCCGGCTGGCCAACCCCGGCGACCGCGCCGGGCGCCGCGGCCCGGGGCCGCGCTACTGGCTCGGCGACCCCGGGCGGGCCTGAGCGGTGGCTGCTACGAGCCGCCCGAGACCCGCCACCAGCCGCCGATCTGCGCCGCGGGCACGTCGGGCCCGACGCTCCCCTTGCCCCAGAAGCGGTCGTTCCAGTTGCTCAGCGATCCCGAGCTGATGACGCCCATCGTCGCCCACACCACGCTCGCCGGCTGATCGTCGATCGAGGCCTGGGCCCAGGCCTGGCGGACCGTCATCGGGTTCGCCCGCAGCAGGTAGTTGGCGTAGATCCCGCCGTGCACCGAGCTGTGGTACGACACGGTGTCGAAGCTGTTGATCTGGTGCAGGCGGTCGAAGGCCGGACCCCAGCGCTGCCACCAGCGCTGGCCGCCGGACTCCTCGGCCAGGATCAGGCAGGTGAAGAGGCTCACCCACTCGACGTTGCGGTTGCCCCACAGGGCGTCGTCCTTGGACATCGACGCGTCGTCGATCGCGCTGCAGCCCGAGAAGCTGAAGCCGTTGGGCGAGCCGTGGCCCTGCCAGTACGCCATGTCGACGTCGTCGACCCAGGTCGAGTCGGCGCCCGCCTTCGCGGGGTCCTTCCAGTCGTTCTCCCACGCCAGCGCGTCGAGCCAGGTGAACTGGACGACCACGCCGTCGGCGGTCATGCGGTTGTTGAAGCTGGCGACGTTGAGCGCGGTGTGGGGCAGGCCCGAGCAGGGTCCGGTGCCCTCGCTGCCGACGTCGCGGCGGCCGAACGCCGCCGGCACCGGGGCCGGAGCGGGGGCCGCCGCGGCCTCGTCCTGCGCCGGCGGCTTCTCCGGCTGCGGGGGATCCGGCAGGCGCGGCGGCGTCGCGTCAACGGCCGCGGCCACGAAGTAGATCTGCCCGGCGACGCCGTCCTCGTAGGCGCTCGCGCAGCGGAAGCTCGGCTCGAGCCGCTCGATCCGCTCGGCGAGCGGCGGCGCGTAGTAGGCGACGGTCGCGGCGGTGATCCGCGCGCCGCCGCCCTGCTCGCGCGTGGTCCAGGTGGCGCAGCGCTCGCGCGCCCCGGCGTCGTCGACGATCGCGATCTCGCCCGCCGGCTCGAGCCGCCGCAGCGCGTAGCTGAGCTGGTGGACGCGGCCCTCGGCCCCCAGCCCCACCCGCAGGTCGGCGCCCGGGCCCTCGAGCGGCGCGTCGCCGAGCGCGAAGCGGTAGGAGACCGCGGTCTCGATCGCCTGGTCGGCGAGCGGCTCGCCCCCGGCGGTCACCAGCTCGAAGCGGGTGTGGGTCGCGAGCGGGGTCGCGCCCGGCGGCGTCAGGTCGGCCGCGCGCAGCGCCTCGGCGGCCCGGCGGGCGGCGCTCTCGAGGTCGGGCACCTGGATGGCGCGGATCGCTTCGACGTCGAAGGCCTCGTGGACGAACGGGCCCTCGTCCTCGTCCTGACCGGCGCCCGCGGGCTGCGGCTTCATCGGCACCGCCAGGAAGGCCTCGGGGTCGGTGAAGCGCGCGGCGCCGTGCTCGTCCGGCGCCAGCGTTGGCACGCCGAACGCCTCGCCCAGCCGGGCGGCCTCCTCGGCGCTCAGGCCGTGGCCGGTCACCCGGTAGGCCGTCGCCGTGCGCTGCGTCTTTTCGGGTGGAGCGGGCTCGCAGGCGGCCATGCCGAGGACGAGCGCGCAGATCAGCATCGAGAGCAGGATCGATCGGGACATGGTTGGCCTCCTTCGCGAATGGCGAAGGGGCGGCCGAGAGGCCGGTTCGTTACCGGCGTTCGGCGCCGGCCGCCGCGCGCCGGGGCTTGGGTCGAGCGCCGGCACCGAGCCGACCCGCGCGGCCGCTCGAATCGTCGGCCGAGCCGTGGCCGGCGCGGGTGGCGGGATGAAGCCCTCCGCGCGGGCTTCCCGCGGACCCCGGCGCCGCGCGGCCGCCGCTTCGCCGGTCGGGCCCGCGGCGAGCCGAGGAATCGGACCGCGCGGCGTTCCGTCCCGTAGAGTAGAGCCGTGAGCGCCGCCCCGGCCGCCGACGCCGCCCCGCCCCGCGTGCGCGCGGTCGAGATCGCCCGCTCCTTCCGCCTCGGCGGCGAGACGGTCGAGGTGCTGCGCGGGGTCTCGTTCGCGCTCGCGGCCGGCGAGGCGCTGGCGGTGACCGGGCCGTCGGGGTCGGGCAAGTCGACGCTGCTCCACCTGCTCGGCACGCTCGACGCGCCCAGCTCGGGGCGGGTCGAGATCGACGGCCGCGATCCCGCGGGTCTCAGCGAGCCCGAGCTGGCGCGCTTCCGCAACCGGGCGATCGGCTTCGTCTTCCAGGAGCACTACCTGCTGCCGCAGTACACCGTGCTCGAGAACGCGCTCTTGCCGGCGCTCGCGTTCCCCGGCGACCGCGCCGCGGCGCGCGCACGGGCGCGCGAGCTGCTCGAGCGGGTCGGCCTCGGCCACCGGCTGCGCCACCGGCCGGCGGAGCTCTCGGGCGGCGAGCGCCAGCGCGTGGCGATCGCGCGCGCGCTGG
>CAZNIX010000355.1:0-5344 GCA_964573125.1 uncultured Thermoanaerobaculia bacterium | reverse complement strand
CGAGGCCGAGGCCGACGAGCGCGGCGCCCGCCGCGAGCAGCGCGCTCTCCGCCAGCAGGTGCCGCACCAGCCGCCCGCGGGTGGCGCCGAGCGCGCCGCGCAGCGCCAGCTCCCGGCGGCGGTGGGCGGCGCGCGCGATCAGGAGGTTGGCGGCGTTGGCCGAGGCGATCAGCAGCACCAGGCCGACCGCGCCGAGCGCGAGCGCGAGCCGGGCGCCGGCGTCGCCGACCACCTGCTCCTTGAGGCCGGCCGCCGCCCACGTGGCCCGCTCGTCCTGGTAGCCCTCCTGCCAGAGCGGGAAGATGCGCCGGTTGATCGCGCGTAGCTCCGCCTCGGCGGCGGCGCGGTCGACGCCCGGGCCGAGCCGCCCGAGCGCGAGGATGAAGAACGGGCCCCTGCGCGGCGGCGTCTCCCAGCGCGCCGGGACGAAGAAGTCCCGGCCGTCCTCGAGCGGCCCGACGCGGGCGGGGAGCACGCCGACCACCCGGTGGTCGGTGCCGTTGAGGCGGACGGTGCGGCCGAGCGCGGCGTCGGCGCCCTCGAGGTAGCGCTGCGCGAAGCCGTGGCCGACGACCGCCACCGGCTCGGCCCCCGGCGCGTCGTCCTCCGGCCCGAGCAGCCGTCCGCGCAGTGGCCGGACGCCGAGCAGCGAGAAGTAGGTCCCGGTGACCACGCGGCCGGTGATCCGCTCGGCGACGTCGCCCTGGGTGAACGTCATCGTGGCGCCGGCCGCGCCGGCGACCCGCTCGAAGCGGGTCTGCTGCTCGTCGAGCGCCAGGTAGTCCGCGACCGACAGCGGGAAGACGTTCGGCGGCGAGTCGGTGTAGATGCGGACGAGGTTGCCGGCGTCGGCGTAGGGGAGCGGCGCGACGAGGACGGCGTGGACCGCGCTCCACATCGCGGTCGTGGCGCCGATCCCGAGGCCGACGGTCGCGACGATCGTCGCGGTCAGCCCGGGCGTCCGGGCGAGGCTGCGCAGGCTCTGTCGGAGGTCGCGCCAGAGGTCGTCCATCGGTTCTCCTGAGCGGCGGTCGCCGCCGAGCTGAGGTCTCCCGCCCGCGGGCGACGACGCCGCGGGTCGGAGGCGCGCGGCGAGCAGGCGCGGCGGATACTGGGCCCACTGACGGCGCAGCCACGCCCGCGCGGCGCGCTCGCCGTCGCGCGCCCGGCGCAGCTCGAACAGCTCCCCGAGCTCGCCCTCGACCGCGCGGCGCTCCGCGCGGCGGAGCAGCAGCCGGAGCATCCAGCGCACCGGAAGCGGCGGCCGCACCCGGGCGGCGGGCGAGGCTCCGCGCCGCCTCATCGCGCGCCGTCCAGCGTCGCGTCGACGCCCTCCCACAGCCGGAGCAGTGCCCGGCGGGTCTCCCGCAGCCTGGGCAGCGCCGCCCGGGTGAGCTTGAAGTAACGGCGCACCCGCCCGGTCTCCGGGACCGCGTGGTCATCCAGGCGCGAAGTGAGCAGTCCCTTCGCCTCCAGCCGGCGGAGCGCGATGAACACCGCCGCCTGCGCCACCTCCCGCCCGGTGCGCTCCTCCAGCTCGAGCACCAGCGGCACGCTGTACGCCTCCCCGCCGAGCCGCAGCACGGCCAGCAGCACCTGATGCTCGAACTCGCCGAGGGTGTCCTTGGGCATGGTCGGGTTCCCGAAGCCGACGGGGAGCCTAAGCCGGCGTGGCGGCGGATGTCAATAGCAATGCTAGTGATAAGCGGAGCGCCTGGGGCCACCGTCGAGAGAACGGGTCTCGAGAGGAGCGTTACACTCCGTGCCCGTGATGGACCGCCCGGTGAGCGCCCGATACAGGGCCGGCAAGATCCAGGTCGAGATGGAGAGCGGGCTGGAGATCGCCTTCCCCGTCGAGGGGAACCCGCGCCTCGAAGGCAAACCCGCCGCGCAACTCGACCACATCGAGCTCTCCCCCTTCGGCCTCCACTGGCCCGAGCTGGACGAGGATCTGTCCATTCGCGGCATCCTTTCGCGGCCTTGCGGCAGGTGCTCGCGGAGCGCGGGGTCGACCTCGGCGAGCTGCAGGCCGCGATCGACGCGCTCGTGGAGCAGGTTCGAAGCCAGGTCGAGGCGGGAGCGTGAGCGCTAGGCGCCGCTGATCCCGCCCTCCCCTTCGGAACGGCCGCGCCGGAACCAGGCGCCCGGCTCCCGTGCGCCTCCTCCATGGCGGAGATCACGCCGGCGTCAGGCGCCCGGAAACAGCTCGGCGAGGGCGACTTCGAGGCCATCCCCGCCCCCCAGGCGCAGCCGGAGGCGGGCGCCGGCGGCGTGCGTGATCCTCCTGCCGTAGCTGCCGGCCTCGGGGTCGGGCTCGACGTACTCCTCGGCAGCTCGCTCGTGGAGGTCGAGGATGACGTATTGCGGGATGCCGCCACGGGCGTAGTGGCGGAGCTTGGTGGTGCGGTCGCGCTCGCGCGAAGTGCCCGCGACCTCGATCACGCAGGAGACGTGCTCCCCGCGCGGCTTCCCGGCCGCGGTGATCGGCCGCAGCACGATCGCGGCGTCCGGCTCGGGCTCGCCGGCTCCGGGTATCACGACCGGCTGCTGCGTCTGGAGGTGCTGGCGGGCCGGATCGAGGCGCAGACCGAGGTAGGCGAGCTGCGTGACGACGTAGGCGTGCGCTTCTCCGACCGTCGTCGGGTCCCCCCCGGCATCGCCCCGGTCCTTGCGCACGAGGACGCCGTCGAGAAGCTCGACGCCCGTGTCCTCGGCGAGGATGCCCTCGTCGATCATGCGGTCGTACTGCTCGACCGACAGGGGGAGCAGCTCGAGCCGGCCGGCGGCCGACTCGCCGAACACGTTCGGAGCGCCCGGTTCCACCTTGAGGAGCTGCTCTGCCATCGCGCTTGGAAGATACCGCCTCCCTGATGTCCTTACTGCCTCGCATGTTAGGATCGCCAGGGTAAGGAGAATGCCATGCCGACGAGCACGCTGACGTCGAAGGGGCAGGTGACGATTCCGAAGAAGATCCGGGAGCGTCTCGGTTTGCGGGTCGGGACGCGACTGGAGTTCAGGATCGACGCCCAGGGGAAGCTCTTCGTGGAGCCCGAGACCGCGGGGAGGCTCGGACGGGTGCCGGGGCTCTTGCACCACCTGGCCGGGGAGCGGCCGGTCTCGGTCGAGGAGATGGACGAGGCGATCCGGCGGCACGTCCGGAGCCGGCACGACGAGGCGGTCGGCGGGTGATCGCGCTCGACACCAACGTCCTGGTCCGGCTCCTCGTGAAGGATGATCCGGACCAGTTCGCCAAGGCCTTGGCCGTCCTGGAGAGAGCCACGGAGACGGAGGAGCCGTGCTTCCTCTCCGACGCCGTCCTCTGCGAGACGGCGTGGGTTCTCGCGAGCCAGTACGGGGCGGGTCGCGCCGAGATCCTGGCCGCGATGTCCGAGCTGGTCGCTGACGGCCGGTACGCGTTCGACGCCCCGGAGGCCCTGACCGAGACGCTGCAGGCGTTCGAGGCCGGCCGGGCCGACTTCTCCGACTACCTGATCGGTGCCTCCGCCCGACGCCGGGGTGTGCGCACGACCTACACCTTCGACCGGAAGCTCGAGAACCACGAAGGCTTCACCCTTCTGCGGTGAGAAGAGGTAGCGCGGAGACCCGCCTCGGAGTCCATGCGCTGCCGGAGGGCGGCTGGGAGTTCGCGATTACCTCCGACACCGCGACCGCGGTCACGCTCGAGCTGTATGCCGAGGGGGCGTACGGGCGGCCGTGCTATCGGGTGGCGCTGAGCCCGGAGCCTGCCGAGCTGGTACCGGGTCGGACGGCGACGGTGTGGCGCTGCCGGGTGGCGGAGGAGGTGGTGGCGGGGGCGCGCTGCTATGCCTACCGGGTCGAGGGGCCTGCCGATCTCCCCGAGGTGGTTGCGACCACCGGCCACCGCTTCGATCCCGCCAAGCCGCTGCTCGACCCGTACGCGCGGGAGATCGTCTTCCCGCCCGGCTTCTCGCGCGAGGCGGCGCGGCGGCCGGGGGAGGAGACCGCCGGCCGGGCGCCGCTCGGGGTGTTGCCCGGGCGCGAGCGCCCCCGCCGCCGGGAGCCGCCGCCGCCCCCCGGCCACCCGCCCGAGGAGCTGGTGGTCTACGAGCTGCACGTCGATGCCTTCACCAAGCGTGATCCGCAGGTCCCGGCCGACCGGCGCGGCACCTACGGCGGCCTGATCGAGAAGATCCCATACCTCCGCGACCTCGGGGTCACCGCGGTCGAGCTGATGCCGGTCTTCCAGTGGGACCCGCAGGAGGGCAACTACTGGGGCTACATGCCGCTGGGCTTCTTCGCCGCCGCCCGCCGCGTCGCCGCCGGCGAGGATCCCGCCGGCGAGCTGGCCGAGGCGGTCGCCGAGTTCCACCGCGCCGGCATCGAGGTCTGGCTCGACGTCGTCTACAACCACACCGCCGAGGGGGACGCGACCGGTCCGACCTACTCGTGGCGCGGCCTCGACAACGCCGGCTACTACCTGCTCGACGCGGCCGACCGGCGCCGCTACCGCAACGACGCCGGCACCGGCAACGTCCTCGCCTGCGCGCGGCCGGCGCCGCGGCGGCTGATCCTCGACAGCTTGCGCTACTGGGCCGAGGAGATCGGAGTCGCCGGCTTCCGCTTCGATCTCGCCACGCTCCTCGCCCGCGACGCCGAGGGCCGCCTCGACCCCGAGCCGCCGCTCCTGCGCGACATCGAGGCCTACGCCGCCACCTCGGGCCGGCGCCTGGTCGCCGAGCCGTGGGACCTCGGCGCTTACGCGCTCGGCGCGGCGTTCCCCGGCCGCGGCTGGTGGCAGTGGAACGGCCGCTTCCGCGACGCCGTGCGCGCGTTCGTGCGCGGCGACGCCGGGCTCGGCCGCGAGCCGATGGCGCGGCTCGCCGGCAGCCCCGACCTCTTCCCCGACCCGCGCGCCGGCCTGCCGGTCAACTACGTCGCCTGCCACGACGGCCTGAACCTCTACGACCTGGTCTCCTACGAGAGCAGGCGCAACCACGGCAACGGCCACGGCAACCGCGACGGCCCGGCCGACGAGCGGAGCTTCAACTGCGGCTGGGAGGGGGATGACGGCGCGCCGGACGAGGTGATCGCGCTGCGCGTGCGCCAGGCCAAGAACCTGCTCGCGCTCGTGCTGCTCGCCGCCGGGGTACCGATGGTTTACGCCGGCGACGAGTTCCTCGACACCCGCTTCGGCAACAGCAACCCCTACAACCGCGACGACGAGACCAACTGGCTCGATTGGTCGCGCCGCGAGCGCTTCGCCGAGGTTCACCGCTTCGCCCGCGCGCTGATCGCGTTCCGCCGCGCCCGCCCGTGGCTCGCGCGCGCGCCGTGGGGGAGCGATCGCGTCACCTGGTACGCG
>CAZNIX010000354.1:0-5348 GCA_964573125.1 uncultured Thermoanaerobaculia bacterium | reverse complement strand
GGTGACCCTAGAGCGCTCCGCGGCAGAGGCGCTGGCGGCGGCCGACTTCGCGGCCGCGAGCGCCCGCCACGAGCTGGAGCGGGCGCGCGCGAGCCTGCTCCAGGCCGGCGGCGAGGCCGCGGACGGCGGCGGCCCCCTGACCCTCCGCGCGCCGATCGACGGCGTCGTCCTGCGCCGCTTTCGCGAGAGCGAGGCGATGGTCGCGGCCGGCGAGCCGCTGCTCGAGGTCGCCGATCCGGCGCGCCTGGAGATCGTCTCCGACCTGCTCTCGACCGACGCGGTGCGGGTCTCGCCCGGCGACAAGGTGCTGATCGAGCAGTGGGGCGGCGGCGAGACCCTGCGCGGCGTGGTGCGCCGGGTCGAGCCCTCCGGCTTCACCAAGGTCTCCGCGCTCGGCGTCGAGGAGCAGCGGGTGAACGTGATCGTCGATTTCGAGGACCCGCGGGCGGCCTGGGAGCGCCTCGGCGACGGCTACCGGGTCGAGCTGGCGATCGTCGCGTGGGAGAAACCCGACGCGCTGCGCGTTCCCACCGGTGCGCTCTTCCGCGCCGCCGACGGCGCCTGGGCGGTCTACGCCGCCGCGGACGGCCGCATCGCGCGCAAGGGCGTCGACATCGGCCACCGCAACGACCTCCACGCCGAGGTGCTCTCCGGGCTCGAAGAAGGCGACCGCGTCGCGGTCCACCCGAGCGACGCGGTGGCGGAGGGGGTGGAGTTCGTCGAGCGCAGGGGATCCGAATAGAGGGCGGGCGGCAGGGCGGAGCCTCGGCCGGCCCGCCGGACGCTCCTCAAACCAGGTGGTAGCCCAGCTCGGTGGCCGTGCGGCTCAAGGGTGCCAGCAGGGCCGGATCGCTCAACGGGCGATGGAGCACGGGCCTGGGCGGCAGGGCTCCCGCTGCTCGCTCGTACAGGCTGACGACTGGCTGGTGGGCATGCATCGAGGAGGTGGAGTAGATGCCGTCGAGGTGCCGAGATGCCTCGTAGATCGTCCGCGACCAGCGCCGCACGCGGGGGCGTGGGCCGGAGTGGATCGCCATCGAGGCTCCGGCCCGGGTCGGCCAAGTGCCGGTCAGGTCGAGGAGACGGACGGGCGCGGCCAGCTCGAAACCCACCACCCAGGGCTCGTCGGCGTCGCGGTCGATCACCCGCGTGAGCTGGAAGACCTCGGCCAGGCCGGTGATCAAGTCGAGCGCGGCGTAATAGATGCCCCGGCGCTGGAAGCGGGGCTTGCCGGCGGCGTCCGGGAGGTGGTGATCGAATCGACCGCCGAGCGGGCCGAAGCGACGGAAGGCTTGCCAGAGAGTCGGATGCGACCCGCCCCGGAAGTAGACCCGCCACAGGAGCGACCCGGCAGGCAGCCCCTTCTCCGCGGGCGGCAGCCGGGCGAGGGCGGCCGCCGGCGGCGGCTCGGGGAGCTTCGCCACCCCGGAGGCTCCCTACATGTCCCGCGCGAGATCGACCACTGCCTCGGCAGGCAAGCCGGCGGCGAGCCACTCCCTCGGGCTCACGGGCCGGTCCAGCTCCTCGACCACGAGATCCGGGTGGGGTAGCGTGAACCAGTTGAAGACCGCGACCGGGTGGAGGTGCGGAGCGAGGGCAGCGACGACCCTGCCCAGGCCGGGCAGCAGGCGCTCGCCCTCGAACTGGAAGGCAGGGATCCGCCATCCGGCTCCGGTCCGCACCCCGTAGAGGGTCCGATCGAGGAGCCGCTGGCGCACCCTGCTGGGATCCACCTCGAGTCGGGCCGCCGCCTGGGAGGTGGTGAGGCCGGTCTCCAGCAGGGCCGCGTACTTGGCGGCGGTACGCGCCAGGGCGCCCTCGTTCCGAGCCGACAGGGGGCGCAGGTCGAAGCCGCCCTGCCGGAGGAGCGCTTCCTCGCCCGCCGTCAGGTCCCCCCGGGGATCGGGAGGATAGAGGCCTGGGCGCAGCCGGGAGACGGCCTCCTCCACCATGGAGTTGAGCCGCTCGGGGCGCACGGCGAGGCCGTGGGCATGGAGGAAGGCAAGCGTTCGATCGGGTGCTGGGGCGGACACGGCGCCTCCTAACGCGTCCTCACATCACAGGTCATCGTGAAGAACCCTACCACAGGAGGTCGCCTGGAGGCCTCGGCGACACGCCTCCAGGTCTAGCCTCCGGGTGACACCCGGCAGCCCCTCCCCGCGGCCGCGCCGACCGGCCTGTGGAGCTTCGAGGCCGAGTACCGGGGGACGGTCCACGGCCCCCGTTCCGGGTCAAGCAGACCCTGTTCGCCGACGGCTTCGAGGGCGGCGACACCGGCGGCTGGCCGGAGACGGCGGGCGGGCCGGAACCGCTCGCCATCGTCGCCGCGGGCGGCGACCGCTCTCCCCAGGGGTGAACCGGCCACGGACTCGGCTACCGCAACGACCTCCACGCCGAGGTTGTCTCCGGGCTCGAAGAGGGCGATCGCGTCGCGGTCCACCCGAGCGACGCGGTGGCGGAGGGGGTCGAGTACGTCGAGCGGTAGCGCCGCGCATCTTCGGCCTGGGCGCGGATGATGATCGACACGGCAGCTACGATACGATGGCCACGAGCGGCGGTCCTCCGCCCGGGATGGGAGGTCGCATGAAATACCCCGTCATCGTCCAGTCCGGTCCAGACCACGAGGTCGTTGCCGAACCCCTCGGCAGGCCCGACCTCGGAGTGCGTGGGGCCACCGAGGCCGAGGCGCTGGAGCAGGTCGAGCGGAACCTGGAGGAGTGGCTCCGCTCAGCCAAGGTGGTGCACTTGGAGGTCCCCGGCATCGAAAGCGGCAATCCCTGGCTCGACTCCTTCGGGCGCTCGGCGGATGACCCCGATTTCGAGGAGTACCTGCGCGAGATCTCCCGCGCCCGTGCCGTGGACGCACCGGCGTGATCCGCTGGCTCCTGGACACGGATCACGTCAGCCTCGTCGAGCGCGGGCACCCCGCACGAGGTTCTCTCCGGCCTCGAAGCAGGCGACCGCGTTGCTGTCCACTCGACCGAAGAGGTGGCGCGGGTTGAGGTTCGTCGAGCGGTAGGCGCCCCGGGGTGCGGCAGGCCGTCCGCGAGCACGCCCTGGAGACCGTCCTTCGGCTACAGCTCGCCCAGGTGGTGCACCCGCTTTCGTCGCTTGCGGAGCTCCACGGCCAAGTTGCGCTCGGCGGTGACGAAGGCGGCGCCCAACGCCTCGGCGAGCGCGACGTAGCAGGCATCGTAGGGGGTGAGGAACGCCCGCATCCGCCACGCCGCCGGCATCAGCGCGGCGGTGCCCGTCGCCGTGATCGGGAGGCGTGGCAGGTGGTCGACCGCGACCTTGGCGGGGGCCTCGGCGAGTGCTTCCAGCCGCACCAGCTTGCGCAGGGCGGAGACGGATTCCGCGAAGACGAGGTCGGGCGCCCACAGCTCCACGCGGCCGTCGGCGGCGCTGTGGAAAAGGCGGGTCGCCGCGTCCGTGAGCGTGAGCACCACGAGGTACTCGACCACGGCCGAGGCGTCGATCACCACCGGCCCCGCGAGCGGCGTCGGCGGGTCGTCAGCGCTCATCGCGATCCCGCCGGATCAGCTCTGCCGCGCTGGGTGTGCCCCGAACTGCCGTGACCCGAGAAGCCTCGATCTGGGCCAGGAGCTCGTTGACGCGGGTGCGATCCGTCCTGAGGCCGCGCTCGATGAGGCGGACGGCCTCGGACGAGATGGAGGTCCGACGCTCGGCGGCTCGCTCGCGCAGCGCCTCGTAGGTGGAGTCGGGAACGTCGCGCACGTGCAAGGTGGCCATGGAGCGATGCTAGCAGGCGTGCTTGCATTCTGCAACACCAGCAACACCAACGCGAGCTCGTCGTCGGCGCCAGGACCGGAGCCGACGGACTCAGGCAGCTCCCGCCCACCAGATCTCGCCTTGCAGCAGCTCTACCACTTGGTTCGCTCGAGAACCCGCCGTGCGGCTTCGGCGACGAACTGATCCGAGGTCCCTCCGACCTCGTCGACGGCCTGGTTCGTGGGCGCAGCCGCCATCTCCGCCAGCGTGTACGCCCGCCGCCGGGGTGCCAGCGGGATGCGCTCGTGCACCGCGAGGAGCGCGTAGAGGAGCGCCATGCGCCAGCGCACGCCCAGGGGTAGGCGCGGGAAGACCGCGCCGGCGAGCAGCGAGAGCGTCGCCCGGTCGACGTCGAGCGGGCCGCCGCCGCTGACCAGCAGCTCCCGGAACGGGTGACGGTAGTAGCTGCGCACCAGGCGGAAGAACGGGGCGGTGGTGCGCCGCAGGTAGCGCTCGTAGGCGCGCCGGGCGCGGCGCGGGTCGCGGCCGCCGCGGAGCACCGCCTCGAGCTGCCGCGCCGCCTCGGCGGCGCCCATCATCGCCAGGCAGACGCCGGTCGAGAAGATCGGATCGATGAAGGTGGCGGCGTCGCCGACCAGGAAGTAGCCCGGCCCGCTCGCGGGCGCGCAGCGGTAGCTGAAGTCGGCGACGGTGCCGCTCTCGGGGAGCGCCCGGGCGCCGGCCATCCGCCGCCGCGCGAACGGGCAGCGCGCGATTCCCCAGGCGACCATCTCCGCCGCCGGCCGCCCGGCGCGCGCCGCCGAGTCGCGGTCGATGACCAGGCCGACGCTGGTACGCTCGGCGTCGAGCGGGATGAACCAGAACCAGGCGTCGGCCATCATCACGATCGTCGGGTAGCCGGCTTCGGCGCCCGGCCGCCGCTCGACGCCGGTGAAGTGGCCGACGAACGCGACCTTGCGCAGCTCGGGCAGCACGCTCCGCGTGCCCAGCCGCTTGCCGAGCAGGGTCGACTGGCCGGTGGCGTCGACCAGCCAGCGGGCGGCGACCCGGGCGCCGCCGGCCTCGACCTCGACCGCGCCGTCCTCGAGCCGGCCGTCCGCCCGCACCGCGCAGCCGTGGACGACCTCCGCGCCGGCCGCCGCGGCCAGCTCGAGCAGCGCGGCGTCGAAGTCCCCGCGCACGATGTTGATCGCCGCGTCGAGGCCGCCGACCAGCCCGTAGGTGAACGGCAGCGCGATCGACCGCTCCTCGTGCCCGAACGCGAACTCGACGCCCAGCTTCCGGATGTGGGGCACGGCGTCGAGGCGGCCGGTCAGCCCCAGCTCGCCGAGCAGCGCCATGTTGCCCGGCAGGAGCGATTCGCCGACGTGGAAGCGCGGGAAGCGCTCGCGCTCGGCGACCAGGACCGCGAAATTCCGGCGCGCGAGCAGATGGGCGGCGGTCGAGCCGGCGGGCCCGCCGCCGACAACGATCACGTCGTAGCGGTCGCGGGCGGGGACGGCGGCGGCCGCGGCGGGCGGGGCGGGAGCGGGCGGGCGGGGGCTGGGCATGGCGGCGGTGGCGCCGGAGTCTAGCAGCGCCGCAGAGGGGCGGCC
>CAZNIX010000353.1:1248-5354 GCA_964573125.1 uncultured Thermoanaerobaculia bacterium | reverse complement strand
GCCGCCACGGCGAGCGCGCAGTCGGCGCCCGCGGGTCTCGGCCGAGCGGTCGAGCGCGCGCCGCGCCGCCGCCCGAACGCGCATCCGCGCCGCCCGTCCCGAGGGTCTCGTGGCCGACCCGTCGCCGGTGCTGTCGGCATCGTTCCGCCCGCGGCGCCGCGCATCACTCGCTCCCCCCCGCCGGCAGGATCCCCAGCTCGAAATCGGTCACCGGCTGGAGCGCCGGGTCGCGGCGGTCGTAGACCGGGGCGCCGTCGATGTAGACGCGGTCGGCGTGGGCGTAGACGCTGAACGGGTCGCCGCTCCAGACGACGACGTCCGCGGCCTTGCCCGGCTCGAGCGTGCCGGTCTCGCCGGCGATCCCGATCGCCTTCGCCGGGTTCGCGGTCAGCCAGCGGATCGCCGCGCCGCGGGTGATGCCGAGCCCGGCGCGGTTGCCCGCCGCCATCGCCTTGGCCGCCTCCTGGTTGAGCCGCTGGATGCCGCGCTCGGAGTCGGAGTGGACGATCGCGCAGCCGCCGGTGTGGTCGACCAGGGCGATGTTCTCGCGCACGCCGTCGAAGGCCTCGAGCTTGAACCCCCACCAATCGGCCCACATCGCGCCGCACACCCCCTCGGCGGCGAGCAGATCGGCGACCTTGTAGGCCTCGACCGCGTGGTGGAAGGCGGCGACCTTGAACCCCATCTCGCGCGCCATGTCGAGGACGACCGCCATCTCCTCGGCGCGGTAGCAGTGCATCTGGACCAGGATCTCGCCGTCGAGCACGCCGACCAGGGTCTCCATCCCGAGGTCGCGGCCGCGGCCGGGACCGCCGTTGCGCCCGCTGTCGCCGCCGCGGCCGCCGCCCCGGCCCTCGCCCCGGGCGTCGCGCTCGCGCCGCTGCCGGTACTCCTGGGCGTCGAGGAAGGCCTGGCGGTAGCCGGCGACGTTGCCCATCCGGGTCGACGGCGCCTGGTTGCGGCCGCCGTAGACCCGCTTCGGGTTCTCGCCGCAGGCCATCTTCAGCGAGTACGGGGCGCGCGGGAACTTCATCGCCTGGACCGTGCGCGCGGGCACGTTCTTGAGCGTCACGCCGCGGCCGCCGATCAGGTTGGCCGAGCCGGGCAGCGCGTGGAGCGTGGTCACGCCGCCGGCGAGCGCGCGCGGGAAGCCGGGGTCCTGCGGCCACACCGAGTGCTCGGCCCAGACCCGCGAGGTCACCGGCGAGGTCGCCTCGTTGCCGTCCGCGGTGGCGGAAATCCCGGGCGACGGATAGACCCCGAGGTGGGAGTGGACGTCGATCAGCCCCGGCGTCACCCACCGGCCGGCGGCGTCGATCACCTCCGCCCCCGCCGGCGCCGCCAGCCCCTCCCCCACCGCCGCGATCCGCCCGCCCTCGATCAGCACGTCCGCGCCGGCCAGCTCCTCGCCGGTGCCGGTGAGCACGGTGGCGCCGCGGATCAGGGTCGCGCCCGAAGGGAGGGGGCGGTAGGTCGACGGGTAGGGGTCCGGGTTGGGAGACGGGGCAGCCGGGCGGTCGGCGGCCGTGGGCGCGCCGGCGGTGGCGCAGCCGACGGCGAGGACGGCCGGCAACGCCCAGGCGAGCGCGAACACGCGAGATGCGTCGGTCACGACCGGCGGAAGCTAACATAGAGCCGCGACCGGTGAACAGGGAGCGAACTCTCCCGCTGAACGCGCGCCCGCTCACCCTCCGAACAGCCCGAGCTGCTCGCCCGGGCGGCGGAACGCGGCGGTGGACAGCTCCGGGCGCGGGCCGTCGAGGCCGAGGCGCCGGCGCGCGCCGGCGAAGAGCGCCGCGATCTGCTCGGCCCACGTCCCCTCGCCGCGCATCCGGCGGCCGAAGCGCGGGTCGTTGAGGCGGCCGCCACGGAGCGAGCGCAGTCGGCCGAGCACCTTCTCCTTGCGCTCCGGGTAGTGCTCCTCGAGCCAGCGCTCGAACAGCCCGGCGACCGCGCCGGGCAGGCGCAGCAGCACCCAGCCGGCGCCGGTCGCACCGGCGGCGGCCGCGGCCTCGAGGATCGCCGGGATCTCGTGGTCGTTGAGGCCGGGGATGATCGGCGCCACGCTCACCGTCACCGGCACCCCCGCGGCCGCGACCTCGGCGATCGCCTTCAGGCGGTCGCGCGGGTGCGAGGCGCGCGGCTCCATCCTCGCCGCCAGCTCGGGGTCGAGCGTGGTCACCGAGAGGGTGACCGCGGCCGCGTGGTGGTGGGCCAGCTCGGCGAGCAGGTCGAGGTCGCGCGTGACCAGCCGGTTCTTGGTGATCACCCCGACCGGGTGGCGCAGCTCGGCGAGCACCTCGAGGCAGCGGCGGGTGATCCGCAGCCGCCGCTCGACCGGCTGGTAGGGGTCGGTGACGCCCGAGAGCGCCAGCATCTGCGGCGTCCACGACGGCGCGGTCAGCTCCCGCCGCAGCAGCTCGGGCGCATCCTCCTTGACCAGGATCCGCGTCTCGAAATCGAGCCCGGCGGAAAAGCCGAGGTACTCGTGGGTCGGCCGCGAGTAGCAGTAGACGCAGCCATGTTCGCATCCTCTGTAAGGGTTCAATGAAGCGTCGAACGGGATGTCCGGGCTGTCGTTGCGGGCGATGATCGAGCGCGAGGCGTCGCGCAGCAGCTCGGTCGGGATCCGCCGCCGCGCCGCGTCGGCTCCCTCGTCGGTTTCATCGTCCGTGGGCCACGGCTCGTCCGGCGGTTCGGGGACGACCGCCAGCCGTTCGAAGCGGCCGAGCGGGTTGTCGGGCGCGCCGCGGCCGCGGAGGGGACCGGGCTCGCCGGGGATCGCGCGGCTCGTGGCGTTCTGCGGCCGCGGGGGCGCGGGCCTGCGCGGAGCGCTCATCGCAGCCGCGAGTCTAGCACGAATTTACGTCTTGTTTACGCCACTCTTCGACCTGCGCGGTCCAGCTCTTCGCTACTCGAACCGCAGCGCCCGCATCGGATCGACCTGGGTCGCCCGGCGCGCCGGGACCGAGCCGGCGGCGAGCGCGACCAGGGCGAGCACGACCGCGGTGCCGCCGAGCGCGAGCGGGTCGGTCGGCGACAGGCCGTAGAGGAGCGCCCGGGCGAGGCGGGCCAGGCCGTAGGCGGCGGGCAGGCCGAGCGCGAGGCCGATGGCGAGGAGCAGCGCGACCTCGCGGAGGACGGTCCACAGGATCGCCGGCCGGATCGCCCCGAGCGCGATCCGGATGCCGATCTCGCGCGTGCGGCGGAGGACCGAGTAGGACATCACGCCGTAGAGCCCGACCGCGGCGAGCACGGTGGCGAGCAGGCCGAAGAGCGTCGACAAGAGCGCGACCAGGCGCTCGAGCAGGAGCGACTCGCCGGCCTGGGCGGCCATCGTCTTGAGGTCGAAGAGCGGGATGCCGGGGTCGATCCGGCGCAGCGCGCCGCGCAGCGCCGAGGCGACGTCGCCCGCGGCCGGCGTGTGGCGGACGTAGAACGTCATCGCGCCGAGGTCGTCGGTGTTCTGCAGGTACGGGATCCAGAGCGCGCGCGGGATCTCGCCGCGCAGCCCCGAGGACTTGGCGTCGGCGGCGACGCCGACGATCTCGATCGGGGCGCCCTCGTCGCGGCCGAAGCCGAAGCGCCGCCCGACCGGGTTCTCCTCGCCGTAGAAGTAGCGCGCCATGGTCTGGTTGATCACCGCCACCCGCGGCGCCTCGGCGGCGTCGGCGGGGGTGAACTCGCGCCCGGCGACGAGCGGAATGCCCATCGCCGCGAAGTAGCCCGCGCCGACCGCGTTGACCTCCGGGTTCATGTCCTCCTCCTCGGTCGGCTCGTAGCCGTCGACCTGGACCGTCGACGACCAGCTCGAGTCGGTGAGCAGCGGCACCGTCGCCGCGGTCACCGCGCGCACGCCGGGCAGGGCGGCCAGCTCCTCGCGCAGCCGCTCGTAGAGCGCCCGCGCCCGCGGCGGGTCGTAGCCGGAGAGCGAGGGGTCGAGCGAGAACGTGACCAGGCCGTCGACCTCGAAGCCGGGGTCGAGCGAGGAGAGGTTGTGCAGCGTGCGCCCGAACAGCAGCGCCGCGGTCAGGAGCACCGCCGAGAGCGCGACCTGGACGGTGACCAAGCCGCGCCGGAAGCGCGCGTGACCGCGGCCGCCGGCG
>CAZNIX010000353.1:0-1238 GCA_964573125.1 uncultured Thermoanaerobaculia bacterium | reverse complement strand
GCGACCGCGCCGGCGCCCTCGCGCAGCGCCGGGGTGAGCGCCGGCCGGGTGGCCTGGAGCGCCGGCGCGAGGCCGAAGACGAGCGCGGTCAGCGCCGCCGCGCCGGCGGTGAACAGCGCCACCCGCAGGTCGGGTACGGTCGAGAGCGCCGGCGCGGAGTCCGCGGGCAGCAGCCGGAAGAGCAGCTCGCCGCCCCACTGCGCGAGCAGCAGCCCGAGCGCGCCGCCGGCGGCGGCGAAGACCAGGCTCTCGACCAGCCGCTGGCGGACGATCCGCGCCCGGCCGGCGCCGAGCGCGAGGCGCACCGCGACCTCCCGCTGCCGGGTCTGGGCGCGCGCGAGCAGGAGGTTCGCGACGTTGGCGCAGGCGATCAGCAGCACCAGGCCGACCATCCCCATCAGCACCGCGAGCGCGCCGCCGTTGTCCTCCCGCGTCTCCGGCATCCCCTGAGCGCCGGGGAGCAGCTCGAGCCTCTTGTCGACGAACTCCTTGCGGAAGCGCTCGGAGGAGGTCTCGATCTCCTGCACCTCGCCCTCGAGGATCCGCCGGTAGAGCGGCTGCATCGCCGCCTCCGCGGCCTCGGGCGTCACCCCCGGCGCCAGGCGCGCGAAGACGTTGAGCCAGCGGGTGCGGCGCTCCTCGAGGTGGTCCCAGGTCGGCGTCATCTGTGCCTTCATCTGGATCGGCACGAAGACGTCGGGGGCGCCCTCGAGTCCGAGGCCGTAGAAGCCGGGCGGCGCGACGCCGACCACGGTCAACGGGTGGCCGTTGAGGCCGATCGTCTGGTTGAGGATCAGCGGATCGGCGCCGAAGCGGCGCCGCCAGAAGCCGTGGCCGAGGATGGCCACCGGGTGGGCGCCCGGCGTGCGGTCGTCGTCGGCGCCGAACGCGCGGCCGAGCGCGGGCTCGACGCCGAGCACCTCGAAGTAGTCGCCCGACACCAGCTCGCCGCTGACCCGCTCGGCGTCGCCGCCGTGGGTGAGGGTCAGCGACGTGCGGTAGCGCGCGAGCATCCCGGCGAACACGGCCCCGCCATCGCGGTTGCCGTCGCGGAAGTCGCGGTACATCGGGTACGAGAAGGTGTGCGCGTTGTGGGTCCAGCCCTGGAACGCGCCGGGGCCGTCGAGCAGCACCAGCTCCTCCGGCCGCTCGACCGGCAGCCGCCGCAGCAGGACCTGGTCGAAGAGCGTGAAGATCGCGGTGTTGGCGCCGATCCCGAGCGCCAGCGTCGCGACGAT
>CAZNIX010000352.1:0-5360 GCA_964573125.1 uncultured Thermoanaerobaculia bacterium | reverse complement strand
GAGCCCGGCTGCCGCGGCGAGCACCCGCCGCCGGCGCGTGCGGGCCGCGGCGGCCGCCGGCGGCGCCGTCAGGTGCGCCATCGCAGGGTGACCAGCAGCTCGTCGTTCGAGCGCTTCGCTCCGGAGACGAGCGTGATCGAGTGGTCCGCGAACTCGGCGGTCAGGTCGATGCCCTGGACGAGCCCGAGCCGCACGCCCCAGTCGATCTTCTCCCACTCCCAGGCGAAGCTCGGCGTCGGGCCGCCGGCCGGCGGCAGGAAGTCGGGGTCGAGCCGCGACCAGCGCACCGCCGGCTGGATCGAGGGGAAGAGCTGGCGGCCGCCGAGCGCGGCACCGACCGGCAGCTCGAAGCGCCACGCCAGCTCGGCCTCCGCGCCGGTACGCTGGAGGCCGCCGAGGTCCTGGTCGACGTACTGGGCGAACAGCGTGAACCCGCCGAGGTAGAGCCAGGCGTTGCCGCCGACCTCCTCCTTCTCGTCGTTCGTGACCGGGAACGGGAAGAGGTCGGCCGGGCCGAGCAGCAGGTCGAGGTCGCCGCCGTAGAGCGTGCCGTCGAACTCGACCGTCTCGGCGAGCTTGCGGCGGCGGCCGAACGCGAGCAGCTCGAATCCGTCGTCGCCCCCGGCGCGGCCGAAGCGCAGGCCGACGCCGACGCCGACCTGCTCGTCGCCATCGGTGTCGAGGTCCTCGCCCTCGGCGTCGTAGGGGATGACGAACCCGCTGCCGAGGTCCGGCGTGCGCAGCCCGAGGAGCTGGTCGCGCAGGCCGTTGTCGCCGGCGAGCGCGTTGGGGTCGCGCATGAACAGCGGGTTGCCCTGGGTCACCGAGGCCTTGACGTAGGCGAAGCGGCCGAGGTCCACCCCCGCCTCGACGCCGGTGTCCTCGAAGCGGTTGAACGCGGTCGACACCAGGCCGTAGCTCTCGAGGTGGCGGTCGTCCTGGCGCTCGAACTTCGGGAACTTGCCGACCTTGATGTAGGCGCCGGGATCCTCCGGCACGAGCGCCGGCTCGGCCTCGCGGCCGAAGCGCAGCCAGGCCTCGTCCACGTCCCACTCCTGGTCGGTCGAGGTCGGGTTGCGGTCGTACAGGTCGATGAAGTCGAGCTTGAGGCCGGCCGAGAGCGCGTCGCCCCAGGTCGCGTCGAGGTGGAGCGTGACGGTCGACAGCTCGATATGCGAGCCCGGGTCGACGGTCGCCAGCGCCTGGTCCTGGATCTCCGGCGGCAGCGCCAGGATGCGCACCGGGAAGCGCTCGTCGTCGCTGTCGCGGAAGTGGGCCTTGGCCTCGAGCGACCACTCGATCTCGGGCCGACCGCCGCCGCCGCCCTCCGCCCCCTCCCGCTCGGCGGCCGCCGCGCCGCCGGCGATCAGACCGAGAACGACCGACGCCAGCCAAGGGATCGCTCGCACGTGCCTCATACCCCCTCCGCCGCCCTCCGGGCTCGTCGCCGCATACGGATGCGCGGATTATAGGCCAGCCCCCCGCGCGCCTCCGACGAACGGCCGCTGCTGGGCGACCTGAAGGCCGGTCCGTCCCGTGGGCGCTCCTCCCCGGCACCGGCGCTCGCTCTCTGGATTTCAGGGGCGTTGCTCGCGCCTGCTCGTCGCTGCGCGCGGGTGTCGGCATCGACGTCTGGGAGGGCTTGCGCTGCGCTTGCTCAGGGCTGCCTGGGAGGAGCGCCCACGGGACGGACCTTCTTGCCCTCGCCGTCCCCTCCGTCATCAATTTGGATATCCGCATAACTGTAACTGCGTGTGTCAACGCCAATGAAGATATAAACCCTTCCGCCACCCCGAGGGTCTCTCCGCGCGTACCGGGCGTCCCGCGGCGGCCATGAAGGCCGACGGCGAGCGTCGCCCGTGAGGAGAACTCCATGTCTTGCACCAAGGGGATCTCTCGGACCATCATGGTCGCAGCCGTCGTCGCCGCCCTGATCGCCGCCGCGGTCCCGGCGGCGGCCGCGGCCCCGCGCGCGGCCGATCGCGCGGCGGTCGCGGACCAGGCCGGCGGCTGGACGGCGCTGCTCGCGCCGTGGCAGGCGCTCGAGCGGTGGCTCGTCAACCTGACCGGCGCCGACTCGACCGATGGCGGTGGCAACGACGAGGATCCGCCGGCGGAAGACGACCCGCCGTCGTGCCCGTCCCAGCAGCATCCGGGGCCGTGTACCGACCCGGATGGCTAGGTTAGGTAGGAACTCCTCGGTCACCAGGCAAGGGGCCTTGCGTGTTCCGATTACAGGGAGGGACTTGTTTTTGCAAATGCGAACCTGCATAATGCGATCCGATGAGCGACCCTAGCTTGGCGCAGCCCGATCCCCTGGAGGCGGTCCTCCGTCGCTCCCGTCGGAGTGTCGAGGACCTCTTCCGACGGTATGCGCTCTCGGACGAGGAGGCCTGTACTCTCCTGATCGAGGCGCTGCCGCGGATCGAGTCACTCCAGGGAACGGTCCCCGGGGCCGGGCACCGGCTGATCAAGCTGCTGGACGCAGCCTGCCGCCGGGCCCGGCCCCTGCAGCGCGCCGTACCCGCCGACAGGGCGTCGTCAGGTTATGGAGCAGCGTTCGATGCCGCCACCCAACATCTCCGCCGGCGACGGAGGTCGAATGACCTGGAACGGGAGGCGCGCGCGGCCCTGCTCGCCGAGATCGAGGAGCTGTGTGCGCGCAACGGTGTTGGAGCAGCCAGCCGCGTCCCGCCCTTGCCGCCGTCGAAGGAACTCCTGGTTGCGATCCTGGATCGCGCCCACGACCTGCGAAAGACCGATCCCCGGCTCTCTCTCGCCCTCGCAAGGATAGCGCTGAGCAGCCTCGACGAGCCGGCCGCCTCGAGGCTCCACGACCGGCTGCGAGCGGATCTCGAGGCTCGCGGCCACGCCGTCGCCGGCAACGCATGTCGGCTTCTCTACGACTACCGCTCGGCCGAGCGGGAATTCGCAGTTGCCCAGGCGGCGCTGGGACGCGGCACTCAGGACTCTCGTGAGCGAGCCCGCGTGCTCGTGGTGCTCGCGACTTTCCGGCGCGACCAACGTCACTTCGACGAAGCTCTGCGCCTCTACCAGCAGGCCGCGGCGATCTACCGCTGGACCCAGGAGCACCACCGAGAGGGCGGAACCTACGCGCGGATGGCCATCTGTCATGCCTACGCAGGCCGGCCCGAACTGGCAATTCCGCTCGGTGATCGCGCGGGGGAGCTGATCGATGCCGAGCGCGATCCCAGACTCGCTGCGGGCCTGGTCAAGAACATGGTTCATTTCCTGTGCTCGGCAGGAAGGGCCCGGGAAGCTCGAGAACGAGTCCAGGAAGCCCGCGAGTTGACCGCGGCCTGGGGGACCGAGAACGACCTCCGGGGTCTCCGCTGGATCGAGGGCCAGATCGCTTTCGCGTTGGGCGAGGCCGAGGAAGGCGAACGGCTCCTGCTCGGGGTGCGGGAGGAGTTCATCGCGGCGGGCAATCTCTACGACACCGCCCTGGTCTCCCTCGAGCTGGCGGCCGAGTACCTCGACCAGGGGCGCACGGCGGACGCCAAGCGGCTGGCCGAGGAGACGCTGCCGATCTTCCAGTCGCTGGAGGTGCACCGCGAGGCGCTCGCGGCGCTGATCGCGGTGCAGCGGGCGATCGAGCTGGAGACCGCCACCTCCGAGTTGGTGCGCGAGCTGCTCGCCGGCCTGCAGCGGGCGCGCAACGGCCCGCCGCCGCGCCCCGAGCAGCCATCCTGAACCTGCTAAAACCTTCTGCCGTAAGGAAAAACGGCCCCGGGTGTCACGCTCTGGGCCGCCGCGACACTATGGGGGTTGAAAGCCCGTCGGGAGAGCGGGAGGCGTCGCCCCCGCAACCCGCATCCATACCGGCGGGCGTCGGACGTGACGGACCTGTCCGTCGGACCGCGTAGGTTCGAGACAGAAGCCAGGTTTCACTCCGCCGCAAGCATGGATTCGGCCGGCGATCGGATCGCCGGCTATTTTTTTGCCCGCGCGGCGCCGCCAGCGGCGGCCGAGACCGCGATCAGTTGTCGTAGCTCAGGCTCTTCTGATGCTCGCGGTAGAGGCCGTCGGGCTCGGGCTCGAAGATGCTGCAGCGGGTGAGGTCGCCGCCGTAGACGTGCAGGGTGATCGACGACTGCTCGCGGGCGTTGGCGATGGTGTGGTACTCGAACGGCGGGATCAGGGCGCCGGCGGCGCCGACCCCGGTGCACACCGAGTCCATCCGGCGGAAGCGGCAGCGGCCGTCCTCGCGCTCGAGCAGGTCGTACTGGGTGACCTCGATCAGCCCCTCGATCACGCCCTCGACGCACCAGGTGCCGGCGTGATCGTGGAGCGGCGTCCGCTGGCCGGGTCCCCAGACCATCGCCACCACCACGTAGCCGTGCTCGCCGCTGCGGTAGACCAGGCGGCGGGCGTAGTGGCCGGGCTCGGAGCGCCGCAGCTCGCCGGGCAGCGCCAGCGCGCCGTCGTGGATCAGGCGCGACATCCCCTCTTGCACGGCGCGGGTGATCGCCTCCACCCCGTCCAGGCCGACCGCGCCGTCGACCAGGTGGACCAGCGGTTCGATGCCGCGCGGCGGCGCGGCGGTTTCGGTGGTGGTCGTCATCAATCCTCCTCTCGCGGTCGTGCTCCCGTGCGCCGAGGATAGTACGCCGCCGCGCTCGGAGTAAGCTGCCGAGCCGTGCGCCGCCGTGCCCTCATCTCCCTCCTGCGCCCGGTGGCGGGCCGCCGGCCGCCCCGGGAGCTGCGCGCGCGTCGGGTCGGGGCCACCGCCCGGGGCATCCTGAGCGGGGTGCGCGACCCGGCCTTCCCGGACCTCGTCTCGCGCATCGACGGCGGCGGGCCGATCCACCACGGCAACCGCGTGCGGCTGTTCACCGACGGCGCGGAGGCGATGGCGGCGATGCTCGCCGCGATCGACGGCGCCGGCGGCGAGGTGCTGTGCGAGGCCTACATCTTCACCGATGACGAGACCGGCCGCGCGTTCTGCGCGGCGCTGGCCGCGGCCGCCGGCCGCGGGGCGCGGGTGTGCGTGCTCGCCGACGCCTGGGGCTCGATCCTGACCGGCTCGTCGTTCTGGCGGGCGATGACCGCCCGCGGCGTCGAGGTCCGCCTGTTCCATCGCCTGTTCCGCCACCTCTGGTGGCAGGCGTTCCGCGACCACCGCAAGATCCTGGTCGCCGACCGCCGGCTCGCGTTCACCGGCGGCATGAACATCGCCGACGAGTACTCCGGCTCCGCCCGGCGCAAGCGCGAGGAGCGGATGCGCGACACCCACGTCGAGATCGCCGGCCCGGCGGCGGTCGAGCTGGCGGCGGTGTTCGCCGAGGGGTGGGAGCACGCCGGCGGCCGGCCGCTCGACGCCGAGGCCGCGCCGGCCG
>CAZNIX010000351.1:0-5372 GCA_964573125.1 uncultured Thermoanaerobaculia bacterium | reverse complement strand
CGGCCTGGGCCGCGGCCTGGTGGTGGTCGAAGTGGCGCTGGCGCTGGTGCTGGTGGTCGGCGCCGGCCTGCTCGCCCGCACCCTCTGGCGGCTGAGCCGGGTCGATCCCGGCTTCGATCCCGAGGGCGTGCTGGTCGCGAGCCTGAGCCTCTCCGGGCCGGGCTACTGGTCGGACCCCGGCGAGGTGCTGCGGTTCTTCCGCGCGGCCGGGGAGCGGATCGCGGCGCTGCCCGGCGTCGAGGCGGTGGGGTGGACCTCGGCGCTGCCGCTCTCCGGCGGCTGGTGGACGCACGAGGTGCTGTTCGAGGGACGCCCGGCGCCGCCGCCGGGCGCGGAGCCGGTGGTCAGCCACAAGGTGGTCGACGGCTATCTGGAGACGGCCGGGATCGAGCTGCTCTCGGGTCGCCGCTTCCATGCCGGCGACGGTGCGGGCGCGCCACCGGTCGCGATCGTCAACCGCGCGTTCGCCGAGCGCTTCTTCGCCGGCCGGGAGCCGATCGGGGCGCGCATCCGGCGCGGGCTCGCCGGCGACGAGCGGCCGTGGATGACCATCGTCGGCGTGGTCGAGGACGAGCGCCACTACGGCCTCGACCGCGCCGCCGAGCCGGAGATCTACTCCCCGCACGCCCAGCAGCCGTTCCCGTACATGAGCCTGGTGGTGCGCGCGGAGCGCGATCCGGCGGCGCTCGCGCCCGCGGTCCGGCGGGCGATCCGGGAGGTCGACCCCGCGCAGCCGGTCTACGGCGTGGCGACCCTCGAGGAGATGGCGGCCGATTCGATCGCGGTGCAGCGGACCGCGGGACTGCTGCTGGCGTTCTTCGCGGTGCTCGCGCTGCTGCTGGCGGCGACCGGGCTCTACGGCCTGCTCGCGTACACCACCCGCCGGCGCTGGCACGAGCTGGCGGTGCGCATGACCCTGGGGGCCGATCACCGCCGCCTGCGCCGGCAGGTGGTGGGCGAGGGGGCGAGGCTGCTCGCCGCCGGCGCCGCGCTCGGGCTGGCCGCGGGCCTGGCGCTGACCCGCTTCCTCGCCGCCCTGCTCTACGGCGTCGAGCCGCGCGACGCCGTCACCTTCGTGGCGGCGTCGCTGGTGCTCGCGGCCGTGGGACTGCTCGCCTGCTGGCTGCCGGCGCGCCGGGTCACCCGCGTCGACCCGGCCGCCGCGCTCCGCGACGGCTAGGCGAGCACCACCAGCGTCACCCGCCGGTTCTGCGCCCGCCCTTCGCGGGTGCCGTTGTCGGCGACCGGCTCGGCCTCGCCGTAGGAGATCACGTTCATCCGGTGCAGCGCGATGCCGTGCTGGCGCGAGAGGTAGTTGCGCACCGCCTCCGCCCGCTCGAGGCCGAGCCGCTCGTTGTACTCCTCCGAGCCGGTCGAGTCGGTGTGGCCCTGGATCTCGATGTAGACGTCCTTGTTCTGCGCCTTGAGCTGGGCCGCGAACTCGTCGAGCGCCGCCTTGGCCTCGTCGGAGAGCTGGGAGGACTCCAGGCCGAAGCGCACCTTGTCGTCGGTGAGCACGGTCTCGAACAGGAACTTGCCCTCGGCCAGCTTGCCCGCGGCCTCGGCGCGCGCGAGGGCGTCCTGCGCGGTCTTCGAGACGGTGCCGATCTCGCCGCGCAGCTCCCGGCCCTGGGCGTCGAGCCGGGTCTGGGTCTCCTCGACCTGCCCCTCGACGTCGTCGATACGGGTGTCGATCCGCTTGGCCTCGGTCGCCACCGTCTCCTGGGTGTACTTCTTGGTCGCGCAGCCGGTGGCGAGCAGGGCCAGCGGCAGCGCCGCGGCGAGCAGCGTCCACCGCATCGGTTTTTGTTCGGGTGCTATCGGTCGCATCGTTTCCTCCTTGTGCGGAAAAAATCGGACTGCGTTCACTTCAAAACTCCTACGCACATATGGCGCTGACTCTATCAGTGCGCCGGGCCGGCGCCCCCGGCTCCGGCCGCCCCGAGGTCGGCCGGCGGCCCGCCGGTGTAGCCGAGGCGGTGGGCGGCGAGCAGGCGGCCGCGCCGGACCTCGACCTCGATCTTGCGGAAGGTGGGCGCGGCGGAATCGGCGGCCGGGAAGCCGAGCACGTACTCGCGGCGGAGCGCGGCGAGCGTCGCCTGGACCGCCCTGGGCACGTCCTCCAGGCGCCGCGCGGCGAAGTACTGGCCGCCGCTCGCGCGCGCCAGGCGCTGGAGCAGCCGGGCGTAGCTGTCGGCGGCGACGGCGCCGTTCTCGGCCGCGGGCGCGGCGCCGGGGGTCCCCAGGCCGACCACGTAGACCGGCAGGTGGGCGCGCTCGATGATCCCGCGCGCCTCGCCGGGGGAGATCGTGCTCGCGTTGTCGACGCCGTCGGTGACCAGCAGCACGGCGCGCTTGGGGTGGCGGCCCTCCGACGAGATCTCGGGGATCCAGGCTACCGCGTCGTGGAGCGCCGTCGTGCCGTAGGGGTGCCAGAGCGCCATCGCCTCGCCGAGCGCCCCGCGGTTGGAGGTGAACGGCACGTCGACCGCCAGCCGGCCGCCGGCGAAGCTCGCCAGCGCCAGCTCGTCGCCCGGCCCGACGCGCGCGATCAGGTCGCCGAGCGCGCGCCGGCTGATCTCGACCTTGCCGCCGTTCTCCATGCTCCCGGACAGGTCCTGGAGCACGATCAGCGACACCGGCGCGTCGCGCCCGCGGTCGAAGCTCTCGATCGCCACCGGCTCGCCGTCGACCAGGAGCCGGAAGTCCTCCTCCGCGAGATCGTCGACGAAGCCGCCGCCGCGCTCGCGCGCGAGCACCGGCACCAGCACCCAGGAGACCGAGATCCGGTCGGCGAAGCCTCGCGCCGGAGGCGCGGCCTCGGCGTCCTGGGCGGACGGCGCGGCCTCGGCCTCCCCGGCCGGGGCGATTCGCCCGGGCTCCTGGGCCGCGATCGGGGCGGAAAGCAGCGCCGCGCCGGCGCAGGCGGCGCAAACCAGGCGGAATCGAGAGGTCCTGTGCATGCCCCGTAGGCTACTAGCAATCCCAATGCCTCTGCACCTGCTAGCTTCCGCGGCGAGGAGGCGCGCACCACATGAGCAACCAACCGGGCAACCAGCCGAGCGACCCGCCGAGCGACCAGCCGAGCCCGATCAACATCCGCAACCTCTCGATCAAGTGCGGCCACTGCGACACCTACCAGACGCTGACCGCCTTCACCCGCCGCGCGGGCTGGAACGTCTACACCTACGAGTGCGAGAACGACCGCTGCGACCCGGCCATGACCCGCACCCTGGTCGAGGTCCCCGCGCACCTCGACGAGTTCGCCCGCCGCGACCCCGGCTGGCGCGGCGGCGGCAAGCACGGCTCCTGGGGCGAGGGCCAGCCCGCCGACTGAACCCCCCTCCCTGTGCTAGCCTCCATCCGCCGTCGCCCTCGCGTCCCCACCGACCGCGAGGGCGCTCCACAGATCCAATCCGCTCGGCAAGGGGATTCCGGGATGAAGAAGATCGTCCACATCGTGGGCACCGGGACGATCGGCGAGCCGCTGATCGGTCTCTTCACCGACTTCCACTCCCACTTCGAGCTCGACGAGGTCACGTTCCACAAGCGCACGCCGCTGGTCTCCGACCGCGCGAAGCTCAACCACCTGATGGCGCGCGGCGCCAAGCTCGCGGTCGACGCCGACGTCCGCGCCGATTTCGAGCGCCTCGGCCACGCCGTCAGCTACGGCACCGAGGAGGCGCTCGAGCGCGCGACCGTGGTCATCGACTGCACCCCCGCGGGCAACCAGAACAAGGAGAAGTACTACCGGCACCTCGAGGGCCCCCGGGGCTTCCTCGCCCAGGGCAGCGAGTTCGGGTTCGGCAAGCCCTACGCCCGCGGCGTCAACGACGAGGCGCTGGTTGCGGGCGAGGACCGCTTCGTCCAGATCGTCTCGTGCAACACCCACAACATCACCACCCTGATCCGCACCCTGTGCGCCGAGCCCGGGGGCGAGTACAGCCTCGAGCGCGCCACCTTCGTGTGCATGCGGCGCGCGAACGACATCAGCCAGACCGAGGGCTTCGTCGCCGCGCCCTCGGTCGGCAAGCACGACGATCCGGAGTTCGGCACCCACCACGCCAAGGACGCCCACTACCTGTTCCGCACGCTGGGGCAGGAGCTGGACCTCTTCTCGAGCGCGGTCAAGCTCAACACCCAGTACATGCACTCGATCTGGTTCAACCTCCAGCTCGACCGCGACGCGACGCGCGACGCCGTGGTCGAGCGGCTGCGCGGCAACCGGCGGGTCGCGGTGACCGACAAGCGCCACGCCAACCTGATCTTCAGCTTCGGCCGCGACCACGGCTACTACGGGCGCATCCTGTCGCAGACCGTGGTCGTGCTGCCGACCGTGATGGTGCGCCGCGGGCGCGAGATCATCGGCTTCTGCTTCACCCCCCAGGACGGCAACTCGCTGCTCTCCTCGGTCGCCGCCGCGCTGTGGCTGATCGATCCCGACGCGGAGAGCCTGCAGCGGAGGATCGACCCGATCCGGCGCTGGCTGTACACCGAGATCTGAGCCGGAGAGGCGGGGAGACCCGGTGCGGCCGGCGACCATCCGCCTCGCGGACCTCACCCTCGAGGGCTTCTCGCGCGCCGGCGACGCGACCTGGCTGCGCGTGCAGCCGCCCGGGCTCGCGCTCGACGCCGGCCGCGGCGCGCTCCAGCTCGCCGGCGCGCGCGACCTGTTCTTGACCCACGGCCACCTCGACCACGCGCTCGGGGTGCCGTTCGTGCTCTCGCAGCGCACCCTCCACCGCGCCGCGGCCACCCGCGTCCACTGCCCGCGCGAGATCGCCGCCGACCTCGCCGCGTTCGCCGACGCCGCGGGGCGGCTCGAGGGCGTCCGCTACCACTACCAGGTGGTGCCGCTTTCGCCCGGCGACCGCGTGCCGGTGGGCCGGGACCTGGCGATCGAGGCGTTCGCGGTCGACCACGTCGTGCCCAGCCTCGGCTACCACCTGATCGCGACCAAGCACCGCCTGGCCGCGCCGTACCGCGGGTCGGCGCCGGCGGAGCTGGCGGCGCTGCGGGAGCGCGGCGTCGCGATCACCGAGCCGGTCGAGGAGCGGCGGCTGTCGTACTGCGGCGACACCGGCCCGGGCGTCTTCGCGCGCTCGCCCGCGGTGCTCTCGAGCCGCGTCCTGGTCGTCGAGTGCACGTTCCTCGGCGCCGCGCAGCGGGAGAAGGGGGCGCAGTTCAAGCACCTCCACATCGACGACCTGGCGGCGCGCGAGGAGGCGCTGGAGGCGGTCGAGGCGCTGGTGCTGATCCACCTCTCGCGGCGGCACAAGCCGGAGGAGCTGGCGGCGGCGGTGGCGGAGAAGCTGCCGCGGCTCGCGGGGCGGGTGCACCTGCTGCTGGGGGAGAGCTGATGGCGGGGCGGC
>CAZNIX010000350.1:0-5396 GCA_964573125.1 uncultured Thermoanaerobaculia bacterium | reverse complement strand
CGGCCAGGCCGGCGGCGCCGGCGGGGCCGCAGGTTTCGGCGGCGGCGCCGGCGCCACCGGTGGCAGCAGCGGCTCGATCAGCACCCCCGGCGGTGGCGGCGGCGGCGGCGCCGGGATGGGCGGCGCGGTGTTCAACCACGGCGGCACGGTCACCGTGGTCAACTCGACGTTCTCCGGCAACTCCGCGGCCGGCGGTGCCGGCGGGCGCGGCAACGGCGGCGCCGGCCAGGGCCTGGGCGGCGCGATTTTCAACCGCAACGGCACCCTCGACGTGCTTGCCGCGACCTTCACCGGCAACGGCGGCGGCGCCGTCTACAACCTCGGCGACGCCGGCGGCACCGCCTCGGCGACGATCGACGGGACGATCCTCGCCAACTCCTCCGGCGGCAGCGATTTCGTGAGCGCGACCAACGCCGGCGGCTCGGCCTCGGCGATCGGCGACGACAACCTGATCGAGTCCGAGAGCGGCTTTTCCGGCACGGTGGTGTCGACCGCCGACCCGCAGCTCGGCCCGCTGGCCGACAACGGCGGCCCGACCGAGACCCACGAGCCGGCCGAGACCAGCCCGGCGATCGACGCCGCGACGACGCTCGCCTCACCCGCGACCGATCAGCGCGGCGAGACCCGGCCGCAGGGCGCGGCGAACGACATCGGGTCGGTCGAGTTCGTGTTCAACCAGCCGCCGGTGGCGGTGTGCACCGACGTCACCGTCCACGCCGACGCCGCCTGCCTCGGCCACGCCGGGGCGGCCGACGTCGACGGCGGCTCGTTCGACCCCGACGGCGACCCGATCACGCTCGAGATCTCGCCCGCCGGCCCGTTCCCGCTCGGCGACACCGTGGTCGAGCTGACGGTGACCGACGACGGCGACCTCTCCGACACCTGCGCGGCGACGGTGACCGTGATCGACGTCACCCCGCCGGCGATCGCCTGCCCGCCGGACGCGGTGCTCGAATGCCCGGCCGACACCTCGCCGGCGGCGACCGGGTTCGCCACCGCGGCCGACAACTGCTCGGTCGACTCGATCGTCTTCGCCGACGTCGGCGTCCCCGGCTGCGGCGGCACGGTGACGATCACCCGCACCTGGACCGCGACCGACGGCTCGGGCAACCAGGCCGGGTGCGTGCAGACCGTCCAGACCATCGACACGATCCCGCCGGTGGTCATCCCGGGCCCGGACAACGCGGTCTGCCTCTGGCCGCCGAACCACAAGTACGTGCACGTGCCGAACGTGACCGCGGCGGTCGTGATCGTCGACGCCTGCGACCCGGCGCCGTTCGCGGCCGACATCGCGTGCGCCTCCGACCAGTGCGACAACGCGCCCTGCCCCGAGCACCCGGGCGAGAACGGCGACGGCAACACGGTGAACGACTGCGTCTACGACCTCGGCCTCGACCGGCTCTCGATGCGCTCCGAGCGCGCCGGCACCGACCCCGACGGCCGCACCTACTCGCTGTCGGTCACCGCCGAGGACGCCTGCGGCAACGTCGCCGATCCGGTCGTGACCTTCACCGGCCACGTCCCGCACGACCAGAGCCCGGGCCTGCAGTGCCTGAAGCCTTAGCAGATCGAATTCGTTCTTCTTTGATAGAGTCGGTCACTGCTCTCTAACCGGAGCGACGCCCGCGGCGGCAAGCCGCGGGCACGCACCGCCCGCGGCGGCGAGCGCAGGAGCTGCCTGCGGCTCCGCCGCGGCGCGGTGGAGCGACCGATGTTCAGGAGTCTCAAGGAAGGGCTGATCGGCGGCGCCGCCCAGGGGTACCTCCAGGGGGTCAGCCTGGCGACGGTCGTCCAGCTCGTCGGGCTCGAACGGATGACCTGCTCGGTCGGCGTGCACGCCGGCGACCGCAGCGGGCGACTGGACTTCGTGCGGGGCGAGCTGGTCGACGCCCGCGCCGGCGACGTCGCCGGCACCGAGGCCGCCTACGAGATCCTCGGCTGGCCGGATCCGAGCATCGACATCGCCTCCTCGGTCGCCTCGCGCGCGCGCAGCATCGAGCGGCCGCTGGCCGCGATCCTGCTCGACGTCAGCCGACTGGCCGACGAGCGGCTGCCGCCGTGGCCGCCGAGCCTGGCCGAGCCCGGTGAGCCGGGCGCGCCGGATGCAGACCGAGGGGCGGCGCCCGCCGCCGCCGGGCAGGGGGAACCGATGAGCCGAATGCAGGAGATCCTCGACGCCCTCCGCGAGGAGGTTCCCGAGTTCGTGTCCACCGACGTGGTCAACGTCGAGAGCGGGCTGTCGATCGGGGGCGGCTCGGCGGACCCCCAGTTCGACTCGTCGCTCGCCTCGGCGACCTCGGCCGAGGTGGTCAAGGCCAACCGCAGCGCGCTCGAGCTGCTCGGGCTCGGCGCCGACTCGACCGAGGACATCCTGATCTCGACCGAGACCGTCTACCTGCTGATCCGCATGCTCGGCGCCGAGTACTACCTGGTGCTCGCGGTGCGGCGCAAGGGCAACCTCGGGCTCGCGCGGGCGATCATGAAGAAGCACCAGCCGCGGCTGATGGCGGCGGTCGGGGAGCTGGTCTAGGTCGGTTCCGAGGGGCGGAGGAGGCGGACGCGGATGCGGCAGCTCGGGTCGCCGCGGTGCATGCAGGTCTCCTCGTCGAGCTCGATCCGCTCGCCGTAGTGGCCGGCGACGCCGAGGGCGATGCCGCGGGCGAGCGAGCACATCTTGCGTCCCGAGGTGTAGAGGATCATCACCTCGTCGGCGCCGGTGCGGCGGCAGGCGAGCGCCGGCGGGCGGGCGTTGCGGTTGCGCTCGCGCACCACCCGGTGGATGGTCTCCTCGATGTGGGCGAGGAAGTCGAGCGTCCGCCAGCCGGGGTGGATCAGCGGCCGGTAGATGCGGAGCAGGTCGGCGCCGAGGAAGGCGCCGAAGTCCTCGAGGATCGCCGCCGGCGCGAGCCCGGTGACCTCCGAGGCGACGCCGACGATCGCCACCGCCTCGCCGTCGGGGTACTCGAGGAAGTTCGCGTAGTCGCGGTCGGGGATCCCGGCGCGCTCGAGCAGCGCGTACCAGGTCTTGCGGTCGAACTTCGACTCGACGTACTTCTTGATCTCCGCAAAGATGAAGCCGTGCACGTTGTCGCGACTTTACACCATCCGCACCTTCTGCTACGGTCCGATGCGCTTCAGCTTCACTTCCGAGTGCTGTCTTCGCGGCGGGTGAACGGTGTGCCGGCGGGCTGCGCGCCGGGCGACGCCGGGGCGGGTCCGGCGTGCCGGCGTGGGTGCGCCGGCCGGGCGCCACGGGAGGACGGCATGACCCCCCAGTTCTGGGTCTTCTATCTCTACCTCGCGCTCGCCGCGCTGGTCGCGCTGGTCTTCCTCGAGGCCGCCGCCAGCAGCCGGCGTCCGCGCGACGTCGAGGCGCGCTCGGTCCAGCGCCTGCGCGCCGGCTTCTTCGTCCTGCTCACCGCGATCGTCCTCGCAGCGCTGGCGATCACGCTCACCCGGCTCCCCTACACCCGGCACGCCGACGAGCTGCCCGACCGCGTGGTCTTCGTCGCCGGCAAGCAGTTCGCGTTCGCGGTCACCGACGCGCCGGTCGCCGACGACGAGGAGTGGCTGGAGGCGACCAGCGGGGCGCCGGCGGTCGAGGTGCCGGCGGGCTCGCTGGTCGAGTTCCGGGTCACCGCGCTCGACGTCAACCACGGCGTCGGCATCTTCGACCCCGGCGGGGTGCTGATCGGCCAGGTCCAGGGGATGCCCGGCTACGTCAACCGGTTGCGCATGCGGCTCGACGAGCCGGGGCGCTACGACGTGCTCTGCCTCGAGCTGTGCGGCAACCTGCACAGCCGCATGCGCGGCGTGGTGCTGGTCACCGGGAGCTGAGGGAGGACCGCGATGGCCGAACCGACCGCCGCCGCCGCCGTCACCGGCCTCGAGACCGCGGGCACGGCGCGGAGCTGGCGCCGCTGGACGCTGGTCTGGATGCTTGTCGTCTTCGCCCTGTTCCTGATCCTCGCGCTGCTCGGCCTGGTCATGCGCCTGGTCCAGGGCGAGGTCTGGACCGCGTTTCCGCCCGAGGTGTTCTACGCCGTGCTCACCCTCCACGGGCTGGGCATGGTCGGGGTCTGGTACGTCGGCGCGATGGCCGGGGTGAGCTACCGGCTGGCGCGCTTCGTCGCGCCGAGCCGGGGAGTCAACAAGCTCGCCTTCGGGGGCACGCTCCTCGGCGTGGTCCTGCTCATCGCGGTCACGCTCTTCGGGCGTTTCGGCACCGGCTGGTACTTCCTCCACCCGCTGCCGTTCCACTCCGGCGGCGTCTGGCCGGACTGGGCGGTGAGCGGCTTTTTCGCCAGCCTCGGCGTGCTCGGCGTGAGCTGGACGATCTGGACCGTCGATCTCCTGCGCGCGATCGCCCGCCGCTACTCGCTCGGCGGCGCGCTCGCCTGGCACGTCCTCACCGGGCGCCCGGGGCCGGAGACGCCGCCGTTCATCCTGGTCACGACCGCGACCCTGATCTCGGCGCTCGCGGCGTTCGTCGCCGCGGTGGTGGTGCTCGCGCTCTTCGTCGTCGAGTGGCTGCCGACCGGCGTCGCCAACGATCCGCTGCTGATGAAGAACCTGATCTTCTTCTTCGGCCACGGCCTGGTCAACATCACGATGTACCTCGGCGTCGCCCTGGTCTACGACCTCTTGCCCGAGTTCACGAGCCGGAAGCTCTCGACCAACCGGCTGGTCGCCGCGGCCTGGAACCTGGCGATCCTCCTCGTCCTCGCGGTCTACTTCCACCACCTCTACATGGACTTCGTCCAGCCGCGCTTCCTCCAGTACCTCGGGCAGATCGGCTCCTACCTGATCTCGATCCCGGCGGCGGTGATCTCGATCTTCTCGACGCTCTACCTGGTGTGGAAGGCGCGCGTGCGCTGGAACCTGACCTCGCTGTTCCTGTTCTTCGGCGTCATGGGCTGGGCGATCGGCGGCGTCGAGGCGGTGATCGACTCGACGATCGCCGCCAACTTCCGCTTCCACAACACGTTGTGGGTGCCGAGCCACTTCCACACCTACTATCTGCTCGGGGTAGTGATGATGGTGCTCGCGTTCGCGCACCACCTCGGCGAGGAGACCTCGGGGCTGCCGGCCAACGGCCGGCTCGGGCGCTGGACCACCTCCTTGTTCCTCTTCGGCGGCTACGGGCTGGTCGTGCTGTTCGCGCTCGCCGGCGCCGACTCGGTGCCCCGGCGCTACTCGAACTATCCCGCGGAGCTGATCCAGGGCGTCGGCTACGCCCGCGTCTCGGTCGCGTTCATCGCCCTGCTCATGGCCGGGGTCCTGCTCTACCTGTGGGAGGCGGGGCGGCGCTGCGTGCGCGGGCTGCGGGCGTGATGGCGGTGACCCGTGCCGGCGGGCGGTGGCGCGGGGCGGCGCTGCGTGCGCGGGCTGTCGGG
>CAZNIX010000349.1:0-5418 GCA_964573125.1 uncultured Thermoanaerobaculia bacterium | reverse complement strand
CAGCCGCTCGCGGATCTCGGCGCCGGCGACGAGCAGCGCCGCCCCCGCGAGGCCGAGCGCGAGCAGCGTCGCGGGCAGGCCCCACGAGCGGAGCGAGCGCGGCGGCCGGGGCGCGGGGTCGGCGGTCGCCATTGGCCCGCCGCTCAGCCGCGCCGGCTGCGCAGCACGTAGCCGGCGCCCTTGACCGTGTGCAGGAGCTTGCCCTCGCGATCGCCGCAGAGCTTCTTGCGCAAGCGGAAGACGGTGACGTCGATGACGTTCGAGAACGAGTCGAACGAGTCGTCCCACACGTGCTCGACGAGGTCGGTGCGGGTGACCACCTCGTCGACCCGGGTGAGCAGGTACTCGAGCAGCGCGAACTCCTTGGGCGTCAGGTCGATCGGCGCGCCGCCGACGGTCACCCGGTGCGCCGGCCGGTCCATCTCCAGGTCATCGACCGCCAGCTTCGCCTGGAGCGGCTTCTCGCGCCGCCGCAGCAGGCTCCGCACCCGCGCCAGCAGCTCGGCGAACACGAACGGCTTGGTCAGGTAGTCGTCGGCCCCGGTGTCGAGGCCGCCCACCACTTCCTGCGGGTCGGCGTGGCCGGTGAGCATCAGCACCGGCGTCCCGTCGCCTCCGGCCCGCCACTCCTTGAGCAGCTCGATGCCGTTCGGCGGCGGGATCGACCAGTCGAGCACCACCAGGTCGTAGCTGTTGACCGCCTTCAGCTCCGAGGCGGTCTCGCCGTCCGGCGCGTGGTCGACGGCGTAGCTCTCGCCTTCGAGCAGCTCGACGAGCGCTTCGGCGATGGCGGCTTCGTCTTCGACGAGCAGTATGCGCATACGCCCAGTGAGACAAGCGTACCGAGCGTACCAGAACAGCGCGGGAGCAGATGCCCTGCCGGAGCGTCCACTCCGGATCCTCGTCCAGGATCGTGAAATCTCGGAGGTCACCTCCGGATTTTCCAGCTCGCGGCGGCGTTCAGGGCCGGTCGGGGCGCGGGGCCGCATCCCGCTCGCCGGGCGGGTCGAGCGACGGGGCGGAGCGGTCGAGCGCGATGTCGGCCCAGGCGGACGGATCCTCGAGCGGCTCGAGGTGGGTGAGCACCGACACGTTGTCCACCGCCGCCCGGATGTCGGCTTCGATGCGCTCGAGGAGCTGGTGACCTCGGGCCACCGTCCAGTCGCCGGGGACCAGGATGTGCACCGACACGAACCGGCGCGCCCCGGCCTGCCGGGTGCGCAGCGCGTGGAACCGCGCCCCGGACTCGGCATGGCGCCCGAGCACCTCGCGCAGCGCCCGCACCTCGCCCTCCGGCAGCGCCGTATCCATCAGGCCGGACACCGAGCGGCGCACGAGTCCGAGCCCGGTGCAGACGATGTTGCCGGCGACCATCAGGGCGACGATCGGGTCGAGCCGCTGCCAGCCGGTCAGGGCCACCGCGCCGACCCCGGCCACGACGCCGGCGGACGTCCAGACGTCCGTCAACAGGTGCCGGGCGTTGGCCTCGAGCGTGATCGACCGGTGGCGCCGGCCCGCGCGCAGGAGCACGACCGCGACGCCCAGGTTCAGGAGCGAGGCGACGACCGCGACGCCCAGGCCGAGGCCGATCTGCTCGAGCGGCCGTGGATCGAGGAAGCGCCGCACGGCGGCGACGCCGATGCTCACCGCCGCCACCAGGATCAGGGTCCCTTCGAGCACGCTCGAGAAGTACTCCGCCTTGCCGTGGCCGTACTCGTGGTCCTCGTCCGGCGGGCGGGCGGCGACGATCAGCATCGCGAGCGCCATCAGCGCGCCGGCGAGGTTGACCACCGACTCCAGCGCATCGGACAGCAGGCCGACCGAGGCGGTCAGCAGGTAGGCGGCGAGCTTGAGCGCGATGGTCGCGACCGCCGCGGCCACCGAGAGCCAGGCGAAGCGGGTCAGGTGCCGGCGGTCCATGGTGGGGGCTCGGTGTGATTGGCAGCTACAATCTCGGGCATGGTGACGTCGGATGAACGGCAACTTCGAGCGGCGATCGCGCGAGCGCCGGCGCGGGTCGTCGATCCGGAATGCCCCTACGACCCGAATGATCCGGCGGCAGTGGAGGCGTTCTGGAAGGGCGCAACCGTGCGCCGGCCCGGCCAGCAAGGACCGGGCAAGCACCCAGGAGTCAGGCCCCCTGGACCAGTCCCACCAGCAACCGCACCAAGACCGCCGAGCCGAGGAGGCCCATGACGATCCCGAAGATGCACCGCCCCATGCCGTGGCGGTGGGGGTGGCGCCGGATGTCGACGATGCCGACGATCCCCGTGAGCAGCGCCAACGGTGCGGGGAGGACCAAGAGAGAGAAGAGACCGAGATAGCCGGCCGCGATCGCCCAGCCGGAGCGGCCGACGGGAAGGAGTGCCCTCATCACCGCGTCGTCGCCCAGGCGCTTTTCCTGGTCCATCGAAGCCTCTCCTTTCAGCGGCGCTCGACGTCAGCCCGGGGAGCCGCCCTCGCGCGCAGCCGCCTGCGCAGCCTGCCACAACTCGTCGAACTTCGCCCGCACCGAGGGATCGAGCGCCTCGGCGGTCTCGCGGGGGAGCGAGAGGATGCGGATCAGTTCGAGCACGTCGGCGAGGTCGCGCAGCCGGTGCGGTGCGCTGATGCCCGAGGCGAGCTTCAGCTCGATTAGCTTCGCCAGGGGGAGGAGCGAGACCCGCTCCCCGCGGACCGCGGCCTCCTGCGGATCGGGAAACACTACGGGTTTGGGGCGGCCGTCTCCTGGGTACTCACCGGTGACCACGACATCGACGTCGACCGCAGCCACCGTGTCGCGCAGCCCGCGCCCTCCCGGAGTTCGCTCGAGGTAGCCTCGCCCGAGCACCTCGCCCTTCAGACGGCGGAGACCCTCGGCGGTCAGCAGGACATCGACATCCACCGTGACGCGGCGGTAGCCCCACTCGTTGAGCGCCATAGCGCCTATGACTGCATAGGGAATCCCCAACTCGTCGAGCCTTCTCACGAGCCGCTCCATGGCGCGCTGAACGTCCGCCTCGCCCATGAAGAACCTCCCGGCGTCCCCGACTCCTGCCCAGAACGCCCGTTCTCTGTCCGCTGGCAGCACTTCCACCACTATCCGCCCACCCTGTCAGTGCCGAAGATACTGCCGTGTGGCCGCCGCATTTGAGATATCTATCTTCATCCATTCTATGAACTCCAACACTCGACCTATGGCCTCCTCACTGTACTTGGCATCCACCTGAGCCATCGACCCATGGGCGATAGCGCTTCGCTGGCGGAACAAATCATCCATAAACGGACCGTAGACCGCCCATCGGGCGTTAACATCCAGCCCAATGCAGAGACACACGTTCTCAAACACCTCCCAGTTGAGGTTGGACTCTGCGTCTATCGCCTTCCCGGGGTCCACGGCGAACTTTTCACCACGTCGTCCCGTGAGCAGCGTCACCGCCTCCACGTGAGGTCTAATCCGTCTTGGAGCAGTCGCCGCGGAGAGAATTTTCGCCCTAAAAGCCAGAGCCTGAAAATGCACAGCGAGCCGCCTCACCGCAACACCACGTTCGGAAACATGCGCCAAGTAGGCCCGGGCAGCATCCTTAACGAAGCCCTCCCAGTGGGCATACGCAAATACGATTGCCGCCCGCCGCGCGGCCGCTGCCTCGTGCTCACGTTTGTCCTGAGTTACGCTGCGGAGCGCTATCAGTTCACGCTTTCTTCGTTGACTCGACTCATCGACAAAGTCAACGAGTGCTTCCACGGTGCGCGCTTTCATGAGGGCCATAACTCTCCAAATGCGACCGTCTTCGGGATTCTTCGCGAGGCTGTCACGCCGGGACCCACATAGCCTTCAAGCTTGTCCGTGCCCCATAGTTTCTTATGCGCCTCCACCAAACGTTGAGGCGATGGAAGGCTCTTACCATTGAGGAGCTGGCGTCCAAGACCAATAGCCACTATCTCGTAGAGCGAAATCAGCATTGGGCCAAGATACCGCTGGGAATTGCCGTCGAAGCGGCGAAAGCTATCTGTGCCAAGGTGTTCTGCAAGAAACGAAAAGACATCTCTGAATGCTGCTTCCGCTTTGGCCTTGGGAAACTTAGCTGCAGTCGCCAACACTACGGACCGCTCTGTAAGAAAGGCTCCTAGCTCCGCTATTTGCCCTAGAGACGGGACATCTATCAGGGCTAGTACTATGAATCGCACTACAAGTTCTAAATCATACGCCTCCTCCAGTGCGCGGTCAGTCATCGGGACGCAGCGCCTGAAGACTTCTACTCCAGCAAGCTGGCGCAGCCATTCAAAAAAGCTGGGGTTTGCCATGATGAGAATGCAGTTACGAATCTCTTGATCCGTGGCCTGTGAGCCACCCGTGTTCAATCTCTGGAAGATTTCGTATTTCGCGATCTCGTCGCTGGTCTGTCGAACAATGTTGACATCAAGTCTGGCCCTCTTGATCTTAATCCGAGCGGACTCGGGTAGCTCTCCTTCTGGCTTGTCTGCGCTCCACTGCTTTCCTTCCAGACTGGGGAGGTAGCGTGTTCTTGTGAGAAGCAATGGGGCTTGCACAGCCCCGGCCTCGCTCCGGAGCTCTCCCACAAGCTCAAGAATCGTCGCCAGCCGCTGCAAGCCGTCTATGACATCCCACTTGGAGTCTTCTCGTTCGGCTACAAAGACCGGCGGAATCGGAATTCCCAGCAGAAGCGACTCCACTAGCCGAGACTTCTGCTCGGGGGTCCAGCGAAAGAAGCGCTGGAACTCGGGGTGTAGGTCGAGTTCTCCGTCGCGGTACATGGAGATCATCTCTCCGACGGACATGGAGTACGAGTCCGTGGAGACAACGGCGGCGTGCGTCTCGATCTCTTGAGCAAGCGACATTCTGTCCGGGCCTCCCATGGTGGTAGCCGGGGAGCACGCTCCCGCCTCGGGCGAATAGCCATCGCCCACGCCTGATCCCCGGCACTGTACAAGCCTATTATAAGGGGCTTGCTCTGGCAGGTGCTACGGCCCGGTCAGGACTATCGCTCCAAGGCCACCCAGCCGCCGCCCGCCAGCCTCCCCCCAGTCGACGATCCGAGCGTGACGATGTACGCCCCGCGGGCGCCGATGCGGCGGTTGGCGCCGTAGGTGAGGCTCGGGGTCAGCTCGGTGGGGTGGTCGTAGAGGGTCTCGAGCGCGGTGATGAGGCCCTCCCGGCTGACGTCGCGGCCGGCGCGCTGGAGGCCCTCGGCGAGGAGGTGGGCGGCGGCGAGGGCGGCGACCGCGGCGGTCTCCTGGCCGGGGGGGAGGCCGGCGGTGAGGCGAGACAGCTCTTCGCGGGCGCGCGCGCTGCGGTCGCCGGGGAGCGTCGGGTAGGCGAGGACGAGCGGGCGGCCGAGGTCGCGCGCGGCGGCGAGGAGGCCACCGCCGGCGAGCGAGCCCGGGACCAGGACGCGCGGACGCCAGCCCGCGGGGGCG
>CAZNIX010000348.1:0-5456 GCA_964573125.1 uncultured Thermoanaerobaculia bacterium | reverse complement strand
CGACCGCCGGCAGGCGCTGGCGGCGGCGGCGGGCGGCCAGGCGTGGGTGCGCCGCGGCGCCGTGGTGATCGTCGCCGCCGGGGTGCCGCGGCGGACCGCCGCCAAGTACGGCGCGCGGGCGGCGCGCTACGTCCAGATCGAGGCCGGCCACGCCGGGCAGAACGTCTACCTGCAGGCGACCGCCCTCGGGCTGGGGACGGTGATGGTCGGGGCGTTCGACGACGCCGCGGTGCACCGGGCGGTCGAGCTGGCCGCCGGCGAGGAGCCGCTGTGGCTGATGCCGGTCGGCCACCCGGCCGCGCGGCGATGACGGGCAACGGAGGAACCGAACATGACGACCGAGACCATCGACAACCCCGCGGGCGCCGCCGCCCGACTCACCCCGCCCCCGCTCGCGACCCCGACCCCGGGAGAGCTGGCCGATCTCGCGGGCCAGCGGGGCCCGAGCCTGTCGCTGCTGCTGCCGACGCCCTGGCGCGGAGAGGAGGCGCGCAAGGTCGCGATCCAGCTCAAGGGCCTGCTGCGCGAGGCCGAAAGCCAGGCGCGGGCGCGCGGGCTGCCGGACGACGCCGCGGCGGCGCTGCTCGACCCCGTGCGCGCGCTGGTCGACGACGCCGGCTTCTGGCGCCGGACCGGCGAGGGGGCGGCCCTCTACTCGGCCTCCGGGCGGTGGCACGGCTTCCGCCTCGGCGCCGCGCCGGCGCCCCGCGCCGTCGTCGGCGAACGGTTCTACCTCCGCCCGCTGCTCGGCCGGCTCGACGACGTGGCGTACCACGTCCTGGCGGTCAGCCGCCACCGCGTCCGCCTGTTCGAGGGCGATCACGAGTCGCTGCGCGAGATGGAGCTCGGGGCGGTGCCGCGGGACTTCGAGGCCGCCCTCGGCACGCTCCAGTTCCAGCGCGGGCTGCAGCAGCACAGCCCCACGCCGGCCGGGCTCGGCCGCCGCGCGATCGTCTTCCACGGTCACGGCGCCGACGACGAGGAGCACCTCGAAGACGACCTCTTCAAGTACTTCCGGCTGCTCGCCGCGGCGCTCCACGAGCGGCTCGGCGGCGACGACCGCCCGCTGGTGGTGGCGGCGGTCGAGGAGCACCTGCCGGTGCTCGTGCAGCGGGCCGGCCTGCCCGGAACGGTGCTCGAGGAGGGGATCCCCGGCAACCCGGACTATCTCTCCGAGCACGATCTCCACGCCCGGGCCTGGCCGCTGGTCGCGGCCTGGGCGCGGCGCGCCGCCGGCGCCGACGCCCAGCGCGTGCGCGACGCCGTCGACCGCGCGCGCGTCGTCACCGAGACCTCGGCGATCGTGCGCGCGGCCGCCGCCGGCCGGGTCGACACCCTGCTGGCCGCGGCCGGCGCCGAGCTGTGGGGGACGTTCGATCCCGCGGCGCAGGCGCTCGCCGTCCACGGCGCGCCCGAGCCGGGCGACGAGGAACTGATCAACCTCGCGGTGTGCGAGACCCTCGCCGCCCGCGGCGCGGTGCGCGAGCTGCCGCCGGCGGAGCTGCCGGGCCCGGGGCCGATGGTCGCGCTGCTGCGCTGGTGATGCGCAGCGCGGGGACGGCCTCAGCGCACGAGCGCCGTGGCGACGCCGAAGTAGATCAGGATCGACAGCAGATCCTGGATCACGGTCGCGAGCGGCCCGCTGGCGAACGCCGGGTCGACGTTCAGCGCGTCGAGCAACGTGGGGAGCGCCATCGCCACCAGCGTCGCGGTGGCGCAGGCCGCGACGAGCGAGAGCGCGACCACCAGCGCGAGATCGGCCTCGCCCCAGAGCAGCCAGACCAGCGGCCCGGCCGCCAGTGCCAGGAGCGCGCCGGTGGCGAGCCCGGAGAGCATCTCGCGACGGGCCATCCGCCGCGTGGCGACGCCGACCGAGAGACCCCGGACGACGATGGTCTCGGTCTGGGTGCCGACCGCGTCGGCCATGTAGACCAGCATCGGGACGAAGAACGCGAGCGCGATCCGCTGGCTGAGCACGGCCTCGAACCAGCCGACCGCTTCCGCCGCGAGCAGGGCGCCGGCCAGGCCCAGGAGCAGCCACGGCAGCCGGTGGCGGAGGCGCCGCTCGACCGGCTCCTCGCTGGCGCGGCGCGCCGCCGACGTCGACTCGAGGAAGCCGCCGAGCCGCGACAGGTCCTCCTCGTGCTCGGTCAGCAGCACGGCGAGCAGGCGATGCGGCGGGATCACGCCCACGAACCGGCCCTCGCGGTCGACCACCGCGAGCGCCGACTCCGCGTGCTGGACCGCGCGCCAGGCCGCGATCTCCTGGTCGACCCCGGGGCGCACCACCGGCGGGTCGCGGTCCATCAGGCTCCCGAGCGGCTCTTCCGCGGGCGCCGCGAGCAGGTCCTCCAGGCGCACGATCCCCTCGAACCGCTCGCCGGCGCAGACCACGATCAGGCTGGCGCACTCCCAGCGCTTCCCCTCCAGCTCGCGGCGGAGTTCGCCGGCCCGCCGGTCGGCGGCGGCCACCGGCACGTCGCGGCTGGCGTGCTCGGCGGCGGTCTCGAACGTGATCGGGGCTTCGGCGGCTGCGGCGGGCAACGGCATGGGCGGCCTCCTGGCGGCGCCGCGGGTGGGCGGGAGCGGGCGGTCCCGCGGCCCGCGGCCGGCGGCGCCGGCGATCGGCGGATGGCGGTCGTCCTGCGCATGGTAGACAATCGGCGCGCCCGATGGGACCCGGCCGGCGCCGACGGCGCCGGATCCGGCGCCGGCCGGCTGCGATGACGCCCTCCCACCTGCTCGCCCTCGCCGCCTTCATGCTGCCCGCCTACGCGGCCAACATGGCGCCGCCGCTGGTGCGCTTCTGGCCGGGCTGGAACCCGCCGCTCCACGAGCGGCTGCTCGGCAGCCACAAGACCGCGCTCGGCTGCGCCGCCGGGGTCGCGGCGGCGGTCGCGACCGCGTGGGTGCAGTCGCTCCTCGGCGCCCCCGCGCTCGCGGTCGAGCCCGGACGCTGGCTCTCGCTCGGGCTCCTGCTCGGCGCGGGCGCGATGGCCGGCGACGTCGCCAAGAGCTTCTTCAAGCGCCGCCTCGGCATCGCCCCCGGCGGCCGCTGGATCCCGTTCGACCAGCTCGACTTCCAGATCGGTGCGCTGCTCTTCGCCGGCCACCGCGCCCGGCTCGGGTGGCTCGACGTCGCGGTGCTGCTCGCGGGCGGCTTCCTCGGCGACCTGGCGATCAACCGGCTGGCCTTTCGCCTGGGTCTGAAGGAGACTCCGTGGTGACGGCGTCGCCGCCGCTGCGGGGAGCGTACGCGGCGACGCCGGCGGCGCCGGCGGTCGGCCTGGCCGACGAGCTCACCTTCCTCCGCCGCCCGGGGAGCTACCCGCGGCGGCCGCGCGCGGTCGAGCCGATCGAGACCCACATGTCCTGGGTCTTCCTGACCGACGACCGCGCCTACAAGCTCAAGAAGCCGGTGCGCTACGAGTTCCTCGACTTCAGCACTCCCGAGCTGCGGCGCCTGAACTGCCGGCGCGAAGTGCGCCTCAACCGCCGCCTGGCGCCGGAGGTCTACCTCGGCGTCGTGCCGCTCACCGCCGACCGCGCCGGGCGGCTCGCGCTCGGCGGCGCGCGCCGCGGCCGGACGGTGGTCGACTGGCTGGTCGAGATGCTCCGACTGCCGGCGGGCCGGATGCTCGACCGCCGGATCGCAGACGGCACGGTGAGCGCCGAGCAGATCGACCGCCTCGGGCTCCACCTGGCCCGCTTCTACCGCCGGCAGCCGCCGGTGCGGAGGACCGCCGCCGCCTACCGCCGCCGCTTCCGCGCCGACGTCGAAGAGTGCCGCCGCGAGCTCGAGGTCCCCGCCGACACCGTGCCGCGCGAGCAGGTGGCCGCGGTCGCCGAGGGACTGCTCGCGTTCCTCGACCGGCACGGCCGGCTGCTCGACGAGCGGGTCGCGGCGCGGCGGATCATCGAGGCGCACGGCGACCTGCGCCCGGAGCACGTCTGCCTCGGCGACCCGCCGGTGATCATCGACTGTCTGGAGTTCGAGCGCTCCTTCCGCCTGCTCGACCCCGCCGACGAGCTGGCCTACCTGGCCCTCGAGTGCGAGCGGCTGGGCGCGCCCTGGATCGGCGAGCGCCTCTTCGCCCGCTACGCCGAGGTCACCGGCGACCGCCCCGACCCCGCGCTGCTCAGCTTCTACACCGCCTTCCGCGCCTACCTGCGCGGCAAGATCGCCTACCTGCACATCCGCGAGCCGGGCGACCCAGCACCGTGGATCGCGAAGACCTGCCGCTACCTCGAGCTGGCGATGGCGAAGCTGGTGCGAGGATCCCAGTGAGCCCTACCACTCATCGAGGTCCACCCGCTCGCACTCCTCCTCGATCGCTTCGAGCATCTCGCGGGCGGACTCGTCGTCGAGCGTGCCGGCAAAACGCAGCAGCTCGCGACCGGGAGTGCCTTTCGGCAGCGCGGAACGGAGCCGCCCGGGTGCGGGCCCCTCAGCCTTCCACCAGCTCGACGATCGAGCCGTCGTCGTGCAGGCGCTCGATCGCGGTGGCGAGCAGGGGCGCGACCTCCAGAACCGTCACGCGCTCGCGGGCGCGGGCGGGGTCGAGGCGGAACGGGGGGACGCTGTCGGTGACCACGATGCGGGTCAGGCTCGGTTCGGCGATCAGCTCCGGGGCGCCGCCCATGAACAGGCCGTGGGTGGCCGCGGCGTGGACCTCGACCGCGCCCCGCTCGCGGCAGGCCCGGGCGGCGCGGCAGAGCGTGGTGCCGGTCGCGATCAGGTCGTCGACGATCACCGCCGTCCGGCCGGCGACCTCCCCCACCACCGCCTCGCCGCTGACCACCCCCTCGGAGCGCTGCTTCTCGAGGAACGCCATCCCGACCTCGCGCCCGAGCGCCCGCGCGAGCGCCTCCCGGAAGCGCTCGCCGCGCTTGACGCCGCCGGCGTCCGGCGACACCACCGCCACCGACCGCCCGGCGAGCAGCGGCGCGAAGTGCGCGACGAAGAGATGGCGCGCCTCGAGGTGCTCGGTGCGGCAGCGGAACGCGTTCTGGAACGCCGCCAGGTTGTGGACGTCGAGCGTGATCACGCGGTCGGTGCCGACCGCCTCGAAGAGCGTCGCCACGTAGCGGCTGGTCACCGGGTCGCGCGGCTTGGTCTTGCGCTCCTTGCGCGCGTAGCAGAGGTACGGGCAGACCGCGGTCGTGCGCGCCGCGCCGGCGTCCTCGAGCGCGCCGAGGAAGAACAGCAGGCGGCAGAGCTTGTCGTTCGGGCTCTGCTCGGCGTCGCCGTGGAGAGACTGGAGGACGTAGACGTCGCGCCCGCGGACGGCGACCAGCGGCCGCGCCTTGTGCTCGCCGTCCTCGAAGCCCCGCTCCTCGTGCGCGGCGAGCGGCAGGCCGAGCCGGGCCGCCACGCGCTCGCCCAGCTCGCGGCTCGCGCCGAGCGCGAACAGCATCGGGGCGCCGGCGATCATCGCCCCGCCGCCGCGCCGGCC
>CAZNIX010000347.1:0-5488 GCA_964573125.1 uncultured Thermoanaerobaculia bacterium | reverse complement strand
CCGGGCGGCGGCGGGGCGGCCCGCCCGCGGCGAGGCGGAGCGGCTCCGGGAGCGGCCGCCCGACGCCGTCGCCGGCGCGGACGGCCGGTTCGAGCTGCCGGACCTCCGGCCGGAGCGGCCCCTGGACCTGCTGACCTCCTTCCCGGGCTACCTGCCGGCCTGGACCCTGGGCGTCGAGCCGCCTCCCGCCCAGCCCTTGGCGGTGGTCCTGGACGAGGCCTCCCGCCTCGCCGGAGTCCTGGTCGACGAGGACGGCAACCCGGTGGCCGGCGCCCAGGTGGGCCTGCGCCGGCTCGGTCCCCCTCCCGGCACCGTCGGCGTCGAGCCCCGGCGCGGCGGCGGCTCGAGGTCGACCGAGACCGGCGCCGGGGGCGAGTTCTCGTTCGACGAGCTGGCGCCGGGCGGGGTCGAGCTCTTCGCCAGCGCCGACGGCTTCCTGCCGGCCCGGCCGATCCGGCGGGAGCTACCGCGGGCCGGCGCCGTGGCCGACGTCCGCCTCGTCGTGCGGCGCGGCGCGGTGGTCGAGGGGCGGGTCTTCGATCCCCGGGGCGAGCCGGTCGCCGGTGCCCGGCTCCGCGGGGGGCCGGCCGAGACCACCTCGGACGCCGACGGCCGCTACCGGCTGGGCGGCCTGCCGCCGGGGGTGCTCGGCCTCTCCGCGCACCATCCCGACTACCGGGTGCGGGTCGAGGAGATCGACGTCGCGCCCGGGGTCAACGCGCTCGACCTCTACCTCGAGGACGGCTGGAGCGTCTCCGGCCGCACCGTGGACGAGGCCGGCGATCCGGTGGCCGGCGCGCGGGTGGAGCTGCGCTCCGAGAGCCCGGGCGCGCGCGCGGCCCACGCGGCCGCGAGCGGCGAGGACGGCCGGTTCCGGGCGGTGGTCCCCGACCCGGGGAGCTACCGCCTGACCGCGACGCGCGAGGGGTACGCGCCGGGCGAGCTCTCCGGGCTCGAGGTGAGCTCGGCGCCGCTCGAGGGGGTCGAGGTGGCGCTCGGCCGCGGGACCTCGGTCGTCGGGCGCCTCCTCGGGCTGGAGCCGGAGGACCTGGCGTCGGTCACGGTCGAGGCGCGGCGGGAAGACCGGGCCGCAGCCGGCGCGGCGACGGGCGGCAGCGTCGACCCCCGCGGCCGTTACGCGATCGACCACCTCCCGCCCGGGGACTGGCGGATCCGGGCGGTGGTGGTCGGCGGGCGGCGCCAGGCCGAGGCGACGGTCGCGGTCGGTGCCGCCGCCCGGCGGGTGGAGCGCGACCTGGAGTTCGGCGCCGGCCTGCGCCTCGCGGGCCGCCTGCTCTACTCCGGGGAGGCCGTCGCCGCCGCCCACGTCACGCTGGCGGGGCTCGACGTGACCGGCGAGCGCTCGGTCGTCACCGGCCACGATGGCGGGTTCCGCATCGAGGACCTCGACCCCGGCCGCTACCGGCTGGACGTGCTCGAGCCGGCGCGCGCCCTCTCCCACGTCGAGGATCTGGCGCTCGATTCCGACCTCGAGGTGGTCATCGAGCTCGAGGCGGCGCCGCTGGTCGGCACGGTGACCGCGGCGGCGACCGGCGCGCTGTTGCCGGAGGCCCTGGTCTACGTCCGGCGGCTCCTCGGCGCCGGCGAGGGGGGCCCGCTGATCACCGTCGCCACCGACGCCGCGGGCGGCTTCGCCGTCGCCCACCTCACGGCCGGCAGCTACCTGGTGTCGGCGCGCAAGGAGGGCTACGCGCCCGCCGAGCAGCCGGTCGAGGCGGCGGCCGGCTCGCCGCCCGCGCCGGTGCTGCTGCGCCTCGAGGCCGCCGGCGGCCTGACGCTCACCGTGCGGCTCGAATCGGGCGCGGTGCCGAGGTTCGCCACGGTGAGCGCTTTCGACTCCTCGGGCCGCGCCGTCCTCACCGACACCCGGCCGCTCTCGGACCGCGGCTTCCTCTACCTCGAGCAGTTGCCGGCGGGCACCTGGAACCTCCTCGTCGGCGCCGAGGGCGCGGCCCCCGCCTGGGTCGCGGCGACGGTGCCGGGCTCGGCGCCGGAGGTGATCCTGGCCCCCGCGGCGCCCCTGACCGTCCGCGTGCCGGCGCTCATGGACGCGGGCGCCGCCGGCACCCTGACCCTCGCCGCCGAGGGCGGCGCTGCCTTCTTCCAGGTCGAGCCGGGGGGCGCCATCCGGAGCCGGTGGCCGGTCGCCGCCGGCCTGGTCACCCTGGCCGACCTGCCGGCGGGCGTCTGGACCGTGCGCGTGGACGGCGCCCAGGGCGGGAGCTGGCTCGGCACGGCGGTCACCGACGGCCGGACGCCGAGCCGGTTGAGCCTCGAGTAGGCGTCCGCTAGAGCTGCACCGGCCGCAGCCCGGTGCCGTAGCGGTCGCTGATCTCGTCCATCAGGGTGAGCGTCAACGTGTAGTCCCCGCGCGCGAGGTCCTTGACCGTGATCCCGAACCGCGCCGGGGCGTCGGGTGCGGCGGCGGCGACCCGGTCGGCGGGGAGCGCGATGTCCTGCTGCTCGCGGAAGAGGCGGACGAGGTTGCCCTCCGGGTCGTAGACCGCGAGGTAGAGAAACACCCGTCCGACCAGGGAGTCGCCATCGGGGATCAGCGTCACGTGGTGGAGCGGGATCGTGCCGGCGACGGTGATCGTTACCCGCTTCTCGGTCAGGCGCTCCGGAGCCAGGATCTCGATCGCCACCGGGAAGTCGCCGCGGTCCTTGGGGAAGGTCAGCGGCGTCGACAGCTCCTCGAGCAGCCGCGCCTGCCGCGAGATGTGCAGGTACCCCTCGCGTGACTTGACCGTGAAGCCCGGGTGCGTCACCTCGACCCTGAGCCGGTGGTACTTGCCGTCGGGCGGCCGGTCGGTGCGGAAGCCGAGCACGTAGGAGTTGGCGGTGCGGTCGTCGATGGCGTCGAACGCGCGGTAGAAATGGGTGGTCGAGAAGTACTCGCCGCCGGTCCCCTCGGCGAGGACGTTGGGCGTCGAGTCGAGGTCGATCTCGGACGGCATGACGTCGAGGCCGCCGCGGAAGACCATCGACACCTTGCGGTCGACGTCGATGTACTCGCTGGGCGCGGCGACCCCGAGGCCCGACACCGGGTAAATCGCGAACCCGGCGGCGTTGGCGGTCTTGATGATCGCCTCGTAGCGGCGCTGCAGCTCGGCGTGGATGAGCGTGGCCATCGGGTCGGTGCGGTCTTCCGAGCCCGCCCCGGGGAAGCCGCGGCCGAAGAGCTGCGACGGCCCGGGCACCACCTCGAGGCCGCCGGTGATCAGCACCATCGCCTTGCGCCCGGGCAGCCCGGCGTAGGCGCGCATGGTCTGGATCATCGCGGCGGCGGTGACGTCGAACTGCTGCATCACCGTCAGCATGCGGTCGCGGACCTGGAACTCCTGGCGGGTGATGTAGGCGTCGGTCGCCTGGTCGAACCCGGCGCGCAGACCGAAGCTGTCGGCGCGGCTGACCGTCGAGTCGTCCTCGGTCGCGAGCGCGTCCCAGCCGTGGGTGCGGCGGACCTGCACCGGCAGGTCGCGCACGCGGGCGAGCGCCGCCAGCACCTCGGTCTTGTCGGCGGTGAACGGCTGCAGGAGCTGGAGGCGGTCGCGATAGGCGACCACCGCCCACTCGTGGGTGCCCTCGAACTGCTCGAGGATGAAGCGCTCCAGCCCCGCGATCGAGCGGTCGCGGATGCGCTTCTCGAGCGACGCGCTGTCGAACAGCAGCACCATGCGGCGGCGGGTGGCGACGTCGTCCCAGCGCGGCTCGCCCGCGCCGCGCGCGCCGCCGCCGTCGGCGCCGACCTGCGCCCGGTCCTGGGCGAACGCGTAGAAGTTGCTGATCTCCCGCCGCTGGCCGTCCTCGTAGACGGCGAACTCGTCGCGGGTGAGGCCGTTGACCGGATTGCCGTGGCGGTCGGTGACGACGACGTCGACGTTGACCACCTCGACGGTGATCTCGTCGACCAGCGGCGGCAGCGCCTCCGGCCCCTGGGCGGCGATCCGGGGGACGGTGGGGAGGGCGAGGGCGGCGAGCGTGAGGAGCGGGAGGAGGGCGGCGGGGCGGGAGGGCTCGGGACGGCGCATGAAGCCTCCTTGCTGCGGTGCGAGCGGCCGAGATCGATCGATTATACGGCCGCCGGCGCCGGCCGGCGGCCTCGCGCGCGGCCCGCACCGTCCCGCCGCGTGGGCGGCGATGCCGCCGGTCGCGCGCGTGCTAGCCTTGGGTACACCGAGCGAGGAGGTCCGGTTCACCGCCCGGAGGCCCGATGCTCAGCCCGCTCCCCGTAGTTCGCCGCGCCGCCGTCCTGGCGACGCTCCTGCTCTGGCTCGCCGCGCCGGCGCGGGCGCAGAAGGGGACCCGCGAGGAGCCCTTCACCGGCACCGCCCAGGTCACCGCGGTCGAGGTCGTGGTCGCGGTCGCGGACGCCGACGGCGAGCTGCCCGCGGACCTCGCCCCCGACGATTTCGAGGTGCTCGAGGACGGCGCGCCGGTGCCGGTGGTCGGCGTCGAAGTCTGGCGCCGGGGCACGGTCGTGCGCCGGGCGGCGCCCGGGCAGCCGGCGCGGGTCGAGGTCGCCGAGCAGCCGCTGTGGAGCTGGCACACGGTCGTCTACTTCGACCAGGTGCTCTCCAGCTCGCGCTCGATCCGGCGCGTCGCCGCGGCGCTCGCCGCCCAGGCCGGCCTGCTGACCCGGCTCGGCACGGTCGAGATCGTCACCGCCAACCCCGCGGCCGCGCGCGTGCTGCCGCCGACCCGCAGCGGCGCCCTGGTCGAGCGCTCGCTCGAGAAGCTGGCGCGCGAGGCGAGCGGCCGCGACGAGCTGCGCCGCCTCCGCCGCCAGCTCGTCTACGACCAGCAGGTGCAAGGCGCGCGCAGCGTGCGCGAGAGCCGGATCGAGGCCCACGTCGCCCAGGAGTTCGACCTGCTGCGGCGCCAGCACGACGTGCTGATGGCCGCGATCGCCGGCCGGACCCACGACGGCCCGCGCGCCCTGCTGCTGGTCAACGACGGCTACGACCTGCGGCCGCTCGATTTCTACGCGCAGTTTTTCGGCAGCCACCTCGAGGGCTCCGGCTCGCTGTCGCGGACCGCGAGCACGCTGACCTCGCTGTCGGCGCTCCAGGCCGACGCCGGCCGCGAGGGCGTGGCCACCGACGTCGATCAGCTCGCGCGCGCGCTCGCCGCCAGCGGCTGGGTGACCGTCAACCTCGCGTTCGGCGCGCTCGACGCCGCCGCCGCGGTCGGCGCCGAGATGACCGGCCGCGGCCGCTCCGGCGACCTCGACCTGCGCGGGCGGACCGAGTTCAACGCCGCGGGAATCGACGAGGTCGTCGCGCGCCCGCTCGACCCCGCGCACCAGGTCGCACAGGCCACCGGCGGCTCGGTGCTGACCGGCGCCGGCGCGCTCCCTGCGACCCTCGAGGCGCTCGCCGACCGGGTGCGGCTGACCTACCAGGTGGCGCGCCCCGCGGACGGCGCGCTGCACGCGGTCGAGGTGCGCGCGCGGCGGCCCGGGCTC